>CAIJNJ010000321.1 GCA_903821975.1 uncultured Bacteroidota bacterium | reverse complement strand
TCACATAAAGGGCTCCATAGAAGGTATTGCAGGTATGGACGTAGACCTGAATTTGCTACCGGAAGGGGATGGATATTTGTTGGAATAGAATCGGCTTTAATGTTAAAGCACCGTATTTTCATTCCTCTGCTATAGGGTGCATTTCAGATCTTCGCATCCAAATATTTGATACATAAAATAAACAGACAATGAGTGCTGCCCCGTTAGGGGCTACAGCTTTGTAGTTATCAGGTATACAACAAAAAATATTGCCCCGATAAGGGGCTGCCCAATTCGCGAAGATTTGAAATACGCCCCTGCTATATTACTAATAGCTTAAAAATATTATCTTTGTAGTATGAAAACATTAAACCTGAATGTGCCGGTCAAGCCGGGTTCTGATCAAAACGATGTGGTTAGGTTTTTAGCAGCGAAACTATATGAATCAGGCAGGTTAACGCTTGGCCAGGCCGCTGATATGATAGGTATGCGTACGGTCGAATTTGCGGATATCCTCTCCCAATACGGGGTATCATTTATTAATTACCCGGCATCTGATATTAAAAAGGACGTATCAAATGCATAGTATCGTAATTGCTGATACAAGCTGTTTTATACTGCTCACAAAAATCAATGAAATTAATTTGTTGAAGGAATTGTACTCATCAGTATATACAACTCCAGAAATCGCATCTGAATTTAAATATGCATTGCCGACATGGATAATAATACAGGATGTCAAAGATAGAGACATGCTTGTATCTTTAGAAGTTGATCTTGATCACGGAGAAGCGAGTGCCATTGCTTTAACGTATGAATTGCCCGATGCAATTGTTGTTCTTGACGATTGGGGCGCGCGGAAAGTTGCAACAAGATTACATATTACTTTTACCGGCACTTTCGGCATTATTATCAAAGCTAAACAGAAAGGAATTATCCAATCTGTAAAGCCGGTTTTAGAAAAAGTGCGGCAAACGAATTTCCGCATTTCCGAAGAAGTTTTAATAGAGGTATTACGCGAAGCTGACGAATCTTAAATCAGTTTCGTGCTTGTATTGTTAGCTTTTATACCATGAAAAGAGTACCAATAATACTGATCCTGCTTACTCTGTTAAGCAGCACTTTAATGGCACAGGAAAAGAGTAAGCCTTTTGTCTTGGGGACGACAGAGGAGCTATGGTCTGCGCAGCTATCAGAGAAGCGGATACTAAATGTTTATTTACCGGATGAGTATACTAAGAACAAGGATAAGACATACCCGGTTATCTATCTTTTAGATGGCTCGGCCGATGAGGATTTTATACACATTTGCGGCATAGTGCAGTTTTTAACGATGATAGAGGCAATGCCACCTACAATAGTTGTAGGTATTGCCAACATAGACAGAAGGCGGGACTTCACTTTCCCTACGTCTATTGATTCCGATAAAAAAGCCTATCCTACAACCGGGGGCTCTGGAAAATTTATTTCCTTTCTTGAGAAGGATCTGCAACCCTTTATCAATAAGAAGTACAGGGTAAATACTTTAACAACAATCATTGGCCAGTCTTTAGGGGGCTTGCTGGCATCGGAGGTATTATTGAGGAAACCAGCATTGTTTGGAACGTACATTATTGTAAGTCCCAGTTTGTGGTGGGATAATGAGTCCTTACTGAAAAAAGCGCCGGGACTATTGAAAATACCCAATCAGTCAACCACTGTTTATATAACTGTAGGTAACGAAGAGCAAAAGATGGTAGATGATGCCAAAAATTTCAATGCGATCCTGCAGGCACCAATGAGTTTCTCGTTAACATCATACTATACCCAGCTACCCGAAGAAGATCACCTCACTATTTTACACAATGCAGTTTATAAAGCATTCGTGAAGCTTTATGCAAAAAGAAAATAAGCAGAATTTAATTACACCCGCTCAATGATCACAGCATATCCTTGTCCCAGGCCTATACACATGGTAGCAAGCGCATAACGTTTCTGTGTTTTTTGTAACTCCAGTGCTGCAGAATATATAATGCGCGCACCCGACATACCCAGCGGATGCCCGATCGCGATAGCCCCGCCATTTGGATTAATACGCGGGTCGTTGTCTTCCATGCCCAACTCGCGGATGCAGGCAAGGCTTTGTGCTGCAAAAGCTTCATTGAGTTCTATTACATCTATATCTTTCAACGTAAGACCTGCCTTAGCCAGCGCTTTTTTAGTAGCGCCAACAGGGCCTATGCCCATGATGCGCGGCTCAACACCTACTACAGCAGAACTTACTATCCTTGCTTTCGGGGTAACATTATAATTCTTCACCGCCTCGCCTGATAATACGTATAATGCAGCAGCGCCATCATTTAGTCCGGATGCGTTGCCGGCAGTAACCGTACCCGTTTTTAAAAATGCAGGTTTTAATTGCCCCAGTTTTTCAATAGTGGTACTTGGCTTCAGAAATTCGTCTTTACTTACGATCTGCACTTCGCCTTTTTTCCCGGGTATTTCTACCGGTGTTATTTCCTCTGCCAGCCTGCCGGAGTTTTGTGCAGCAGCGGCTTTCATTTGTGAGTGGTATGCAAAGGCATCCTGGTCTTCGCGGCTTATCTTGTACATTTCGGCAAGGTTCTCTGCGGTGATGCCCATCGCATCTGTGCCATAAAGCTCATGCATCTTTGGATTTATAAACCGCCATCCAAAACTCGAATCATACATATGTGCATCCTGCCCGAAAGGTTGTGACGTTTTGGAGATCACCCATGGCCCACGTGTCATGTGCTCCATGCCCCCGGCTATATATACATTGCCATCGCCTGCTTTTATAGCTTGTGCCGCATTGATCACAGCGCTCATGCCTGAGGCGCAAAGCCTGTTCACTGTTTCACCAGGTACGCTCCATGGTATGCCTGCCAATAACAGTGCCATACGCGCCACATTACGGTTGTCTTCACCGGCCTGGTTTGCGCAGCCAAATATTACATCATCAATAACACCTTCGGGTATGAAGGGGTTTCTTTCCACAAGTTTGCGCATCACCAGCGCTGCAAGATCATCGGCACGCATGCCGGATAATGCCCCCCTGAAATTACCTATCGGTGTCCTGATGCCGTCTGCTATAAATACTTCTTTCATTGTATCTTTTTGAAAATGCCGGATGCAAAGTTAAGTTTTAATTGTACAAACGCTATTGTATGGGTAGCCGGAATGGCCTTAGCTTATGAACGTATAACAAATGAGGATATGAACTAACCTTCAAGATGAATGGAAAACACGATCATGCGTGTATGCAGCGTATTAATAGCATTAGTAAGCTGAATGCTATGATCGGGATAGAGCTGGTTGGTAAGTCCCTGGCTGAGTTTTATTTCAGGGGAAAATATAAAGCTGGGATTAAAAAATTCAAACCCTACGCCAAACTCGTACCCTGCATCAATAGGGCTCACTTTCAGGAATTCATTAGGTTTATGAGAACGGGCATTGGCAGCTAGGTCGTAATCAAATTTGCCGCCCAGCAGGCCGTAGAAACGAAAGTTCTTTATCCTGTCGCTCTTAAACTTTAACTGCAGCGGGAGGTGCATATAAATAGACTCAATCGAGTTCTGGTTGACAATACTGTCTTTTGGGTAACCATATTCATATTGAATATTTTTTTCGGCAAAGGCCAGGGATGGTACAAAGCGGAGATCGATAAAATTGGTCAGCTTCAGGTTTCCGATCAGTCCAAGGTTAAATCCGGGTTGCCAGTGCGGTTGAATACGTTTGAAGGTATCTGTGGTGGCGAAGGATTGTGTATAGCTGATCTGGTAAACAGAATAATTGAGCCCGAAAGTGATGCCAAAATAATAGGGTTTGTCATCATGTTCCGGCATGTTGAGCAGGGGACGCTGTGCTAATGCAGGGTATGCAAAAAACAATAGAACGGTTATTATCAATATATTGCCCCTGCGCATATCGGTTATTGGTCAAAAATAGGGATTTTTAATATTTAGACGCTCCCTAAGGTGCGAAGATACAGTATGTTGTTTGTACGCCTTATCTGTAAAAAGTGGTTAAATGGTAAATCTTTTGTAAAAAATAACATTTGTATCGTCTCTTATCCCTAAATTTGTTTCAGGGAATATACTTTTCATCACTCAAAGATATCGCCCTGACACCGTGAGAACTATTAGCCCCGAACCTTCGGGGCTTTTTTATTTCAAAGAGTTTTTCGAAACGAAATTGTTTTGCCACTTGTAAGTAATAACCAAACGTTCATTACTGTCAAATATTTTTCGATCACTTGGATCAACTGAAAATATTAACTATTGGGGAATAAAAACAATATGGTATAAAAATTTCCTGATCAAAAGCTATCTTTGACCAAACATTTGGTAAATTAGCTGTTCAAATTTTGTTTATGAAACCGATACGCCTGGTACTGATAACTTCTTTTTTGATGATAGCCTGTTTCTATGCAATTAGTTATACTGCATGCAAAAAAGATGCTTGTCATAATGTGGTGTGCCTGAATTTAGGCACCTGCGATGGCGGTAAGTGCAAGTGCCCTGTAGGCTATGAGGGCCTTAGATGTGATACCCTGAGCAGGGACAAATTTGTGTTTACCTACAATGGCGGAGACTCTTGCGGCACTGATCGTTTTTATACCCAGTACCCTGTGCGCATGTATACAATTGTTACGAATCCCCTGGAGTTTGTAATGAAGAACTTCCTTAATAACCCTGATGACAGTGCAGTTTGTACTATACAGGCTGTAGATTCGTTCACTTTCATTGGCGCTAACAACAGTACTACCTACACCGGTTGGGGTAGACTCAGCAATGATAGTTTATGGATGACATACAGTGTAGAGCATGATACCAGCTCCTATGTATGTCACTACTTCGGTCAGAGCCTTCGGGTGCATTGATTAACGACTGAATAACGTTTCAACTTTCCTTAAATACTGCTTTTTTTAGCCTGTAATTCCATAAGGCTTCATAACTATTAACTCTTGGCTAATAATCGCTGCTGGCCGATACTTTTTTCTGCAAAACCATATTCACAATAGTAAATATTAAATAAAAAATGCCTTATCTTTAGGGCAACGTGAAGTTGTGTGTAGCTACATACTTTTTCACAAGCTTTTTTGCTGGTTACTCCTAAATTATTTTGTATGAACAACAAAATTTTACACAGTAAAGGCCTTTCTGTATTTACGTTATTCTCTTCCGTTTTTTTCGGAAAGTTGCGGATACGGCCTGTTTATAAATTACTTACGCTTTTCCCCGCCTTCATTGCGTGTAATGAAACTCCTCTTTTTGCACAGTCGGTAACATTTGGTGCGCCTTATGGGTCACTTCAAACTTATGTTGTACCGACAGGGTGCACTAAGATCGGTGTTACAATGACCGGCGGATGTGGCGCGGCAAGTACAGGTACAGGTGGTAACGGTGGATTGGTGGTATGCACTTATTCTGTAACTCCGGGTTCGACACTGAACATATATGTAGGCGCGCAGGGAAGCGCAGGTGGTGCGGGCGCATGCACCGGTGGTGCCGGTGGCGCGGGCGGCGCTGGTGGTGTTGGTGCACTTAGTACAGGTGCTACAGGTGCTTCGGGGGGTAGGGGTGGTGGCTCTTCGGCTATCAGGATCGGCGGTACTACTGCAGCATTTACAGTATTGGCCGCAGGTGGTGGCGGCGGTGGTGGCGGAGCTGCCGGAGGTTCAGGCAATACGCCTGCCGGCGGTACGGGAACAGGTAGTAGTGGTGCCGGTGGTGCCGGTGGTAACCAGACAGGTAGGACCGGATCGGGGTCTCAACTTACCGGGAGCGTTGGCGGCAGCGGCGGCAGCGGTGGTACATTTTTAGGCATTTTCGGAGACGCCGGTGGCGTTGGTGCCGGTGGTGGTGGTGGTGGTTATTGGGGTGGTTCAGGTGGCGGTGCAGGCGCTGCAAGTGGCGGTGGCACAGGCGGCAATGGCGGCGGCGGTGGTGGCGGCTCTAATTATATAGGTGGATCAGGTCTTATTGCATTTACCACTGATGGTGCTAATACTTCATGCGGCAATGGCAGCGTAATAATATGTGCGTATCCCTTTGCCGGCGCAATAACAGGCACAGGTACTCTTTGCTCTAATACAACAACTACATTAAGTAATTCAACTGCTACCGGCACTTCATATACATGGACCAGTGGTAATACTGCTGTTGCCACTGTAGGTGCGACAACCGGTGTTGTTACCGGCGTAACTGGCGGTACATCTACCATTACTTATACGGCTACAAACGCGTGCGGATCAATGACAACAACGACTGTTGTAACAGTAAATCCTGCGCCTGCAGTTATTACAGGTACGCTTAGTGTTTGTGTTGGTTCAACGACTAACTTAACAGATGCAACCGGTAGCGGCACATGGAGCAGCACCGGCTCTGCAACGGTCAGTGCTACTGGCGGTGTAACAGGTGTATCTGCAGGTACCGCGATAATAACATACGAATTGGGCACAGGCTGTTTGCAAACAGCTATAGTAACCGTAAATCCATTACCTGCCGCGATCACGGGCAACGCACCTATCTGTGAAGGTTTTACAGAAACATTATCGGATGCAACAGCAGGCGGTGTATGGAGCAGCGTAACAACAACAGTTGCCACCATTTCAACAGCCGGTCTTGTAACCGGGTCCGGCACAACTACAGGCACTTCTATTATATCATATACGATTGGTGTTTGCGCAGTTACCGTTATTGTAACAGTGAATACACAGCCCGCTGCGATAAGCGGAACATTGTCGCTCTGTGAAGGGGCATCTACCTTGCTTACCGATGTCACGACGGGTGGTACGTGGAGCAGTGTTACAACCATTGTCGCAACTATAGGTACAGATGGTACAGTGACCGCGAGCAGTACTACTACCGGTACATCCATCATATCTTATGCAATAGGCAGCTGTGTATCGACAAAAGTTGTTACGGTAAATACACAGCCGGCAGCAATAACGGGTAATGCGCCTATTTGCCAGACTTTTACAGAAAACTTATCGGATGTTACAGCTGGTGGCGTATGGAGCAGTGTTACCACAACGGTAGCAACAATATCATCAACAGGTGTTGTGACAGGCGCAGGTGTAGGCACTTCGGTAGTATCTTATACCATAGGCAGTTGTGTATCAACCGTTATAGTAACCGTAAATACGCAGCCTGCAGCGATAAGCGGAACCTTTTCTTTATGCGAGGGCGCACTACCTTACTCACTGATGTTACGGCAGGCGGTACATGGAGCAGTGTTACAACTACTGTAGCCACTATTGGCACGGATGGTACGGTGACCGCCAGCAGCACTACTACGGGCACATCCATCATATCTTATGCTATAGGTAGCTGTGTATCGACAAAAGTTGTTACTGTAAATACCCAACCTGCAGCAATAACCGGTAATGCGCCTATCTGCCAGACTTTCACGGAAAACTTATCAGACATAACCGGCGGAGGTGTGTGGAGTAGTGTTACCACAACGGTAGCAACAATATCATCAACAGGCGTTGTTACCGGCGCAGGAGTGGGTACATCAGTTGTGTCTTACACGATAGGCAGCTGTGTATCTACCGTGATTGTAACTGTGAACACGCAACCTACTGCGATATTAGGGGCGCTCTCGGTATGCCGTGGGTTTACAACAAGTCTAAGCGATGCCGTAATAGGCGGCACATGGATTAGTGTAAATACTGTTGTTGCAACAATAGCGTCAACCGGACTCGTTACCGGGGCGAATGTGGGTACTTCTACAATATCTTATACAATAGGTAGTTGTTTTGTTACTAACGTGGTAACTGTGACCACGCAACCCGCAGCGATCACACGCAATGCTCCGATCTGCCAGGGCTTCACTGAGAATTTAACAGATGCTACCAGTGGTGGCGTATGGAGCAGTATAACAACAACAGTAGCAACAATATCATCAACGGGCGTTGTTACAGGTGCAGGAGTTGGCACATCGGTAGTATCTTATACCATAGGCAGTTGTGCGGCATCAGTTATTGTAACCGTGAATACACAACCTACGGCTATATTAGGTACACTCGCAGTATGCCAGGGCCTTACGACAAGTTTGAGTGATGCGACAGGCTCAGGCGTGTGGAGCAGTATTCCTGTTACAACCGCCACCATATTAGGCACAGGTGTTGCTACAGGTGTTGCAGCGGGTACAGCTACCATATCATATACTATAGGCTCTTGCGCAGCAACTGCAATATTGACCGTGAATCCTTTGCCATCAGGTATTACAGGGACCAAAACGGTATGCTCCGGTCTTACAACTACCCTGTTTGATGCAGGCGGCGGCACATGGACCAGCAGTAATACTGCCGTTGCCACCGTTGGTTTAACAACAGGTATTGTAACAGGTGGTGTAGTAGCTGTTGCCAC
>CAIJNJ010000320.1 GCA_903821975.1 uncultured Bacteroidota bacterium | reverse complement strand
GATTGCAGGTAGCTCACCAGGTCATTCTTCTGGAAGTTCTTGGTGCCGTTAAAGTTCATATGCTCCATAAAGTGCGCCAGCCCTTGCTGGTCGTCATTTTCCAGTATGGAACCTGCCTTCACTGCAATGCGCAGCTCTACTTTTTTCTCAGGCTTGTGGTTAGAGCGGATGTAATAAGTGAGCCCGTTCTCTAATTTTCCGGTTACAACATCCGGGTCATCGGGTAGCTTAGCTTTCAGGTCCTGTGCAATGGAAACACCGGATACGGCTGCTATCAATGCGATGCAAACGAGCATGCGACGCAGCAAATGGTTAAATAGTTTCATAAGTTTTTTTTTGATTTTCGACAAAATAATAGGATTTTCCCAATAAGAGGCTAATTCAGCTATTTTTTAAAAGCTAAAATATTGTTATTGAATGCTGTCTTGTTCTTAAAACGCTGGATATCAGTTATACCGATAATACCCGTATCATTTCCAGCATATCATTGTCAATGGCGTAGCCGCCATCCTTTACGATTTCTTTAAAAGGTGTATATACCACCTTGCCGTTTATGATGCCGGTCATGACCTGTGTGGTGCCTGCAATTAATGCATTTACAGCAGCAAATCCCAGCCTGCTGGCAAGTACCCGGTCTGAATAGGAAGGAGCACCACCCCGTTGTATATGCCCCAGCACACAGGCGCGCACATCAAGGGATGGAAAGCGGCTGGTGATGATGTCCTTTACCTCTTTGGCGCCGCCATAATCGTCATGTTCGGCTACGACAATAATGTGAACTGTTTTTTTGCGGCGTTCGTCATAGTCTATCCTTGCCAGCACTTCATTGATGTCGGTTATCTGTTCGGGTATCAGTATGTCTTCTGCACCGCAGGCAATGCCGCTGTTTATGGCTATATAGCCGGCATCGCGCCCCATCACTTCCACTACAAACAGGCGGTCATGCGCCTCTGCGGTATCCCTTATTTTATCTATAGCCTCCACAGCGGTGTTAACCGCGGTATCAAACCCGATCGTAAAATCAGTGCCCACCAGGTCTTTATCTATGGTGCCGGGTATACCTACTGCCGGTATAGTATAGTTTTCAAAAAAATGCGCAGCGCCCCTGAAGGTGCCGTCGCCGCCTATCAGCACCAGTGCCTCTATGTTGTGTTTCTTTAGCTGTGCATATGCCTTTTCCATCCCCGCATTGGTCATGAATTCTTTGCTGCGTGCTGTTTTCAGTATAGTGCCACCGCGCTGTATTATGTTGGATACATCAGTGGTCTGCATCTTGAAAATATCGCCCTCTATCATGCCCTGGTATCCCCTGCGTATACCAAATATTTCCAGGTCGTGATAAACACCTGTGCGCACCACCGCGCGTATCGCTGCATTCATACCGGGGCTGTCGCCGCCCGAGGTAAGTACACCTATATTTTTTATGCTGCTCATAATGATAATAAAACCCTAAGTTACGGTAATATAGGTTTTCTGCTAAAGGATTGTGCCAATGATATAACGGAGAAATAATTTAATGAAAATCAATAGCCCCGGCCTTCTGGCCGGCAGAAAGAAGTAATCGACTATCTTATTGGTATCACCATACAATTGATTGTTAATGTCTCAATAGCCCCGGGCTTCAGGCCGGGGTAGAAAAAGCTTGGTGGATTGGCTTTAGCCAAAATCGTCTAACACCCCACATCTTGCTTTTAATTGTATTTTCGCAACAATGTCCATAAGGTTTAGAAAAACATACATTCTTTTCGCCGCGCTCTTGTTTGTTATTACATCCGGCGCGCAGGAAACCAAACCATCTCCCGAAGTGGAGCAGATGGACCGTCATGCACAGGAATATGTCGCCATAGGTAATTATAAAGAAGCCATAACCATATACCGCCAGGCCATTGTGTTGGCCCCTGCCAATGTTGTTTTGTACAAGCATCTTGCAATGGCGTTTTACCCCACAGCCAATTATAGCGACGAGGAACAATTGTTGCAGCCACTGGTAGGAAAACCACAGGCCGATGAAGAGTGTTTTTGGCTACTCGCCAATTGTCAGCTGGCTCAAAGGAAATTGAAAGAGGCGAAAACAACATTAAAGAAAGGGTTGTCACGTTTCCCTTCTTCAGGCATGCTGTATCACACATCCGGCGTTGACCTGGTGGCCGAAAATAAGCCCGAAGCTGCTTTAGACGCGTGGGTAGAAGGCATACATAAAGATCCTGCATATCCAGATAATTACTACGATGCAGCACGCGCCTATTTAGCCACCCAGCAGGTAACGTGGGGACTTCTTTACGGAGAAATATACCTCAACATAACACAAGATACCGTTGGACAGGATACATTCAAAAAAATGCTGTTCACCGGTTACAAGACCATGTTCGATAATATCGCGGCCGGAGCTAAAGCCGATTTTGGACAAACAAGCCTGCCACTGCAGGTCAATTCATTTATGGATGCCGTGCAGCAAATCTACCTCTCGCTTACCCCTGTGGTAAGTGATGGCATCACTACCGAAAACCTGACAATGGTGCGTATCCGTTTCCTCATGGATTGGAATGCAAAGTATGCCGCTAAATATCCCTATGCGCTTTTCTCATACCAGGATTACCTCGTTCGCAATGGCCTGTTTGATATATATAATGAATGGCTTTTTGGAAAGGCGGAGAGCATTACCGAATACAATGCATGGATACAATTCCACCCGGTAGAAATGGCTATCTTCCTTGAAAAAAGAAAAGCCCATGCCCTTCAACCCCTCGGCACTGAGATGTATGACGATGTAAACATGGATGGTATACAAAAAGAATGAGGCGATAATATAAACTGCCTCTCGCTTTATTCCCCCCTAAATTTGTGGATATCTTTTTCTTCCCAGCCATCTTTGCGGCATAAACTTTGATCAGTAAGGATAGCTTTTAATAAGTAACGGTTAAATAATTGCAAACCGGGGAAATCCCTTAATCCCAAGAACCTGCCTGCCGGTAGGCAGGTCCCGGTTCAGACAGTAGGGCGTGAATGGGGCTTAAGAAAAAAAATAATATGCCCTACAGCAAAGGATTTGAGCATGGTTTGTCCGGAAAAGATATCCACAAAAAAATTTTTTTCAATGGGGTGGGCGTCGATGAATTTGTAGAGACGCAAGATTTTGCGTCTCT
>CAIJNJ010000319.1 GCA_903821975.1 uncultured Bacteroidota bacterium | reverse complement strand
TGTCCTTGCGCTGCAGGAAGGTGTTGCCGGCATCACGGAAATTGATACGATCATGAAGCTGGGTATGGCGCACCCGATGGGCCCACTACAGCTTGCTGACTTCATAGGTCTGGATACCTGCTATTCCATCATGCATGTATTGCACATGGGCTTCGGTAACCAGAAATATGCACCGGCTACATTGCTTGCCAACATGGTACAGGCAGGTTACCTGGGCGTAAAATCAGGTGAAGGTTTTTATAAATACACTCCCGGCAGTAAGGAACTCGTAGTAAGCGACCGTTTTGCAAGCAGGGTATGGCAGTAATCTTTACGAATTGAATTTAGAGATAGGGCAGGCATTTATGTTTGCCCTATTTTCATTCCAGCACTTTTGATTTTACAGACACAGTATCCAGTGACAGTCCATTGGTACGGTAGGTTATTTCCTCAAACTCATTTAGTGTGTTATTATGCTTCAACCTTCTGAGCAGCAGGTTTGATTGTTTTTTATTTACGATACCAATATCATCTTTATCAAGATGGAATGACTTGTATAATATAGAGCGCTGGAGGGTGTTATCATCAATAGCATACATGGCCCACGTATTGTAGTCGACCGTATTTTTTGAAACAGCGTTTGCGGCCGTATCGTAGAGGAATAGTTTACAGTGTGTGTATTGCAGTGGTGTTTTAAGTATAACCACAAATAGCTGAAGATTGCCATAAGGCAGGCGAAGTGTATTGAAGTAGGCGTCCTTTGCTTTTGTGATCTGTTCAGAGTCGCCAGCGTTTGATTCAAGGCAGAAATCGATAATGATATTTTGAATTTTTTTGGTAACCACATCCGGAACGTCTTTACCCGGCTCTTCATAATCGATCCACGAGAAAGTGAGCGGCAGCTTGGCATCAATACAATTTATTTCCGGCATGTAGGCCCGGTACCGTCCCTGGGCGTGGACGGATGTTGCCATAAAGAGCAGTAAAATCGCCGAGAGGGGGAATAATATCTTTCGAACAAAAGCCATGTATCTAAATTACGTACTCTTTTCAAATAATAGGGTATGATGGCGTAAATTTGCATCATGCAGGAGTTGGTCATCGCATCTAATAATGCACACAAAATAGGAGAGATCAGTGAACTGGTTACAGATGTACGGTTATTATCACTGAAGGATATAGATTTTACTAGCGATATCCCTGAGCCATATCATACATTTGAAGAGAATGCACTGGCCAAAGCATCAGCTATTTATAAATTTTCGGAGAAAAATGTTTTTGCGGATGATAGCGGCATATGTGTTAATGCCCTTGACGGAGCGCCGGGTGTAGACAGCGCACATTATTCGGGAATGCGGGACGATGAAATGAACCTGCAGCGGGTGCTGGCAGAAATGAAGGATGTACAGGATCGGAGTGCTTTTTATAAAGCAGTGATATGCCTTATATGGGATGGTGAGGTTTATTACTTTGAAGGGATCTGTGAAGGGAAAATAACAGAAGAAAAAAGAGGTGAGGGAGGATTTGGCTACGACCCGATTTTCATACCGGATGGTTATGATAAAACATTTGCGCAACTGCCGCTGAGTATTAAAAACAAAATAAGCCACAGAGGAAAGGCTGTGCTGAAAATGGTGGAGTTTCTGGAGTCTCGTGCAGAGGCGGATATAGTATAACAATAATGAAATTTTCGATAGGAGATAAGATAGTGCTGACCCGATCAGGGGAGGAAGGCCATGTGACCGCGTTCATCGATAAAAAGATGATAGAGGTGGAAGTGGGCGGTACTGTATTTCCTGTTTATATAGAAGATATCGAGCATCCCTACCTGAAATGGTTTACCGGGAAGACAGGGAAAAAGAAAGCCCAATCGCCCCCCGAACAATTGCCTATAGAAAAAATTACTGAACGGAAGCAACGGCTTGCAAAGGGTGTGTACCTCTTGTTTATGCCTGTGTATAAAACTGAGGAGATGGAAGAAGTGGTGGACCACCTGAAGGTGCACTTGCTGAATGAACTGCCGCAACCGGTGAAGTTTGTGTATGATGTGCGCATAGACCAGAAAAGTGAATTCAAACATGAGGGCACGCTGCATGCTTTTGGGAACCTATACCTGCATGGTGTGAGCTATACGGATATGAACGACCAGCCAAGATTTCACTGGCAGTTGACAGATACGGTAAATGATAAAATGGAAAAAGCGGAAGGTATTTTGCGCATACGACCAGCAAAGCTGTTTGAGCACATCACGCAAATGATGAAAAACAATGAGCCTACGTTCAGTTACCTTTTAATAGAAGATTTCTCGCCAAAGAAAAAGCCGCAACCTGTAGAAAAATATGAGCCGCCGGTAAAGAATAAATTTGTGACCGTTACCAGGCGCACAATAGAACCTCCGAAGTACGAGGTGGACCTGCATATAGAAGCGTTACTGCCCAATAAAAAAGGGCTTACGAATGCAGAGATAATAAAGGTTCAGCTAGATACGCTGCAGCATTATTTGCAGTTGGCTATAGTGCACCGGCAAAGCAGCATGGTGGTGATACATGGCCTTGGCAAAGGCAAGCTGCGTGATGAAGTGCATGCCATCCTGAAACAAACGCCTGAAGTAGGCCGCTACAAAAATGAATGGAGCGGACGCTATGGCTTTGGTGCCACAGAGATACATTTCAGGTACTGATCTCTAAATACTCCTTGCCAGTTTCAGTATGTTGGCTATTGCCTCCTTACGCGGCTGCATCAACTCCTTTGCGTCTTCGCGAAGCAGGGTAATGAGGTTTGGCTGGCGGTCATCACCGCCGAACTGAGCCAGGGCGGGCGTATGTTTGTAAATGGAATTTTCAGTAAATTTCTTATGTAAAGTTTTGTGCATCGAGTATATGGTTTTCAAAAAAACGTACAAGGTGGACTGATTATTGTATAGGAAATAAAAATTAATGTTAAACCCCTAAAACCTGCAAAGTAAATTAGTTATTTATAAATGTATTAGTTAATATTACGCTATGAAAACGATCGGGATAACCGGAGGGACGGGTTTTATAGGTAGGCATTTAACAGCCCTGCTTATACGGAGCGGGTATGAGGTGGTCGTATTCACTACAAGGGTAGCCAGGAAGCGCAAAAAAAAGCATATCACCTATTCCCACTGGAACCCCGAAAGGGGGACCTGTGATAACATAGCCCTGAAGAACATAGATGCAATGGTGCACCTGGCGGGTGAGGGCATTGCCGATAAACGCTGGACCGAACAGAGGAAGAAAGAGATCGTAGATAGCAGAGTAAGGAGCACGGAATTCCTGGTATCCACCCTAAATGAGCACGCTACTAATTGTAAAACGCTTATAACGGCCTCAGCTACAGGGTTTTATGGACCGGATAGCCATTATTCGTCTTTATTTACCGAAGCAGCGCCCGCTTATAATGATTTTCTTGGCGAGACCTGTAGAAAATGGGAGGCCGCTTCTGAAAATATCTCTGGCAATATAAGAAGGGTGGTCCTGCGTTTTGGGATCGTTATAGGTAAGGGAGGAGGCGCATTACCACAACTGACCAATCCTATGTCGTTTGGTGTGCTGCCTATTCTTGGCTCAGGCGGGCAGGTGGTGAGCTGGATATCGGCACATGATCTTGTACGGTTGATTATGTTTGCTTTACTGCATGAAGAAGTATCAGGTATATACAATGCAGTGGCGCCGGGCCATGTATCTCACCGGCAAATGATGCATACAATAGCAGAGGTGAAAGGCGGGATCAAAATACCATTTCATGTACCATCTGCGCTGCTGAAAATATTACTTGGGGAGATGAGCACCGAAGTGCTTAAAAGCTGCACGGTAAGTGCGGACAAAATTATTAATGCAGGTTTTACATTCGACCATCCGGATATTGAGAGTGCTATAAGATCGATATTTACTCGACCACGATCTTCCTGACCGTATGCTGGTTCTTTATGTCTATGAGCTTTACAAAATAGATACCCCTTGCCCATAAGGCTACGGAGATATCGGTCTCACCGTTGATCTGCCCTTTCCATATTTGCTGGCCCACGGCATTATAAATAACACCATTGAGCAGCCCTTTGTTGCCGCCGAACATGCGCAATACACTATGTGCAGGTACGGGATAGATCAGGATAGCGGTATCTGAAGTAAGACTGTGTGTGACTGTAAAATCAGCACCATTCAAATTGAAGAATACATTGTTGGTTCCTTTCACTTTTATACGTGCTGCATGTGTATCCGTATCGGGGTTAGGCAGAATAACAACTGCGGAGCCAGAGTTCGGAAATGTACCTATGTGATAGGCCCATGTGTTTCCCCCATCCAACGACATATAAATATCCACGTTAGCGGTGTTTATAGGTGCGGTGTTCGTTCCCACTACATTCCACGTTATGGTTTCCGGGCTGCTGCCTATGTAATACAGCCCGGTGGTATTTTGGCTGGTCACCGTAAAGCCTTCCCCTGTATTTATTGCATCAAGGTGAACGGTGTCGTCCGGGATCACGAAGCAGCCATTGCCTTGGTAAATGTCGCGCACGGTGAGCCGGAAGGTGAGGAAACGCGCCACATCCGGGGCTTTCTCCCCCTGGTTATCTTCATCACCCGCATTGCTTAAAACACCGGAAAGCACCATGCTGTTGGCCGGGAATATTCTTGTTGCGGATTTTGAAGGACTGAATGAACGGAATATAGGTCCATAATAATGAGTGTTGGTAAACTCAGCACCAAAGTCACCAAGATTACATTGCTCCCAGCAGTATGTAACAGATGTGTCGCTAACAGAATCTACGGCAGTCGGGGCTGCCAGTTCAAACGGGGTCTGATAAGGTATGGTGTATGACGAGGTAAATGAGGAGAGACTTACCGGTTTATTGCCGGTGGCTGTTTTTACGGGGCAGACATTTCCGGCATTTGAAATGTAATACTGTATTTGCTGCAGGCTGCCGGAGTGAAAATAGGCGTCACTATGCGGCTGCAGGTCATCAGGGCTGCAAATACCGGCATAGCACATGATGGTAGAGCCGCTTCCCGGCTCAAAAGCCAGTTCGGATACGGCATTGTTGAGACAACTGTTGTCCACGTTGTTATTGAAGCTATGATCTGCACCATATTCATGGCCCATTTCATGTGCTACATAATCTATGGAAAAGCCATCGCCAACAGGATCAGCCTGGCCGGTAACGCTCATTGCTTTTTGTGTCGATTCGCAGACCACGCCTTCCATTGAGAAGCCCCCCGCGCCTGTTGTGAACACATGGCCTATGTCGTAATTGGCATTGCCAATACGCCTGTCGCACACTGCCTGGTTTGAATCGATGCATGCGTCGGGGCCATTGTCGATGGCTGCGAACGGATCCTGCCCGTTAATGCTTCCGGTCGTAGACGGCCATATCAGGGTATCTTCATTTGCAACGAATACCATGGTTATGGAAAACTCCCGTTCATAAACTCCGTTGATACGGTTCATGGTAGTGGTCATTTCACTGAATGCCTGTGCTATTGTAGGATGAGTAAGACCTGTAGCAGCCCGACAATAGAAATTGTCAGCAGACAATGCAAGCCGGTATGTGCGCAACTGGGTGCCGTTGATGGTGCGCTGTGATTGTCTGTTCGCTGTCTTATAGTTGTTGGTGTTGTTTTTTATTACGGGATACTCCGCACTGTTCTGCACACATTTAGTTCGGTTAGCGAGAGGGCGTATCTCGTCCTTTTTATAGTGTACGAGGTAATTGCCATCATGAAATTTATTGTAAGGATCGATGAAGGATGTATTGCTGCCATTGAATATCATGGCGTGAAAACCATAAACTGTAAAGTCGAGCTTGGCGGTGACGCCGGGGTTGCCTACTTGCTCAGCTGTAAAGGTCATGAGCTCCGGATACTTTGCAGCCAGCGCTGCCGGCATCATAGAGGTTTGCCATACTTTGAATTGCTTTACAGAACCATCTGGCATTGGGAGTTCTATTATTTGCCCCTCGTTGGCATTACTTGATAGCGTTGAGAGCTGGATTTTCAGGGTTGCTTCGTCAAGTGTATAAACAAGGTAGTGTTGCGGGTGCTGGGTTTGGGATGCTGCAGGTACCTGTGCCGGGTCGATGTTGTGCCAAAGACCTTTTGCCGAACAAAAACAGGCACTGAACAACCCGGCGAAGAAAAAAATTACGGCAACCCGTGTTCTCATTTTATAGAAATATATAAGGTTCAGGAATCAGCGGCTATTAAAGAGATTAAAGTTAGCAAAAATAGTAGAGAGGGGAGTGCCGGACACTCTATTTTAATTTGCAATGCCCGTATCTTCGCCCCTGATGGAAGACCTGTTACTTCAAATATCATATACACTAACCGACATTGATGAGGCTGTTGTGAAGTTCTGGGATGTATGTGGTTCTTATCATGTTTTTGCATTCAGCGGCGACCTTGGCGCCGGCAAAACCACATTCATTCATAAATTGTGCGATTATCTCCATGTGCAGGATGCTGTAAGCAGCCCCACTTTTGCACTAATCAATGAGTACCATTTTTCCGGACAAAACGGGAAAGACAACACCATTTTTCACCTGGACTGGTACCGGTTAAGGGATACTGCAGAGGCCATTAATGCAGGTATGGAAGACTGCCTGGCGCAGGCATGCCGTGGAGCGGCTTTTTGTTTTATAGAATGGCCTGAAAAAGCGCAGGAACTATTGCAACCGCCGTATCTGTGGATCAATATTGAGACCATGGATATTACCCGACGGGAAATGACCGTAAAAAGGGTGGGGAAGTAGCGATTATTCTATATAAAAACTTCCTGTTTTCTGATATAATTCTTACATTGCACTGTATAATTAACAAATAAATATTTGTATATGTATTTAAATGGTACAAAAACCTGTTCCCTAGTCCTTAGTTGTTTCCTCTCGTTATCGCTTATGGCGAAGGACGCAAAAATAACTGCCGGCCAGGGGCTGCCGAAACCATTGTCGTTTATAGAGAACAAAGGCCAGGTTGTGGATGACAACAACAAACCAAGGCATGATATACAATACAAGCTCTCTACACCGGGTATGAACCTGTACCTGGGTTGTGGTAAACTATACTACCAGTTTCGCAAAACAGAAGGCACAACTCCTGCTAATATACAGGTTTCAACGTATAAAATGGGTGTTACCTTGCTCGGCGCAAACGCTAAGGCTAAAGTAGTTGCTGCCGATGAGCAGGAGTATTACGAGAATTACTACCGTAGCCAAAACGATAAAGGGTTTACCGTTCATTCTTTCAATAAGATCACTTACAAAGATGTGTATCCGAATATCGACTGGGTGCTGTATGTAAAGGACAACAATGTAGAGTATGATTTTGTAGTTCGTCCCGGTGGTGATGTGAATAATATTAAAGTGGCATACAATGGTGCTACAGCGCTTAGTATTACAGATGATGGCAGCATATCTGCTGAAACGCCAATGGGTAATGTAAAAGAAAAAAAGCCATATGCGTATGAAACAGCTACACAAAAAGAAGTGGCCTCTACTTTCAGGTTGCATAATAATGTGGTGAGTTTTGAGACCGGCAGCTACACAGGTTCGCTTACAATAGATCCATACTTACTCTGGAGCACCTATTCAGGTGGTACTAACGAAGATGTGGCTACTTCGGTTAAGGAGACAACAACCGGGCTTACGTTCATCGGTGGTTATTCACAAAGCACAGGTTTAGGAAGTGGTGGCGCTGTGTTCCAGACCGCACACTCTGCAGGCGTGAATTATGATGCATTTCTTACCAAGTATACAGCTGCGGGTGTGCGCACCTTCACTACTTATTTTGGTGGTACAGGCAATGAACAGGGTACGTCGATAGCTATTGATAATACAGCGGGCCCAGC
>CAIJNJ010000318.1 GCA_903821975.1 uncultured Bacteroidota bacterium | reverse complement strand
GTTTCGCGTGGTGGGCACTATGCCGGAAAAATTTACGGATGACGGGTCTGTGACCTTCGAGGATATTGAAGATACGGTACGCTCACAGATGGATGTACCGGTTACCTTCTCGGATACAAGCTGGTTCTCGATATACCGGGTGCACCACAGGGTAGCGGGCTCGTTCAGGAAAGGAAATGTATTCCTTGCCGGAGATGCGGCTCATGTACACAGCCCGGTGGGCGCGCAGGGCATGAATACCGGCCTGCAGGATGCGTATAACCTGGCGTGGAAAATGGCATGGACGCTAAAAGGCATTTCAGATGACCGGTTGTTGGATACTTATAATGAAGAACGGCATAGAATAGCCACGATACTTGTGCAAACCACCGATCGTGTTTTCAGTGTTGTCATTGATCCGGGATTTTGGGCAAGGCTCTTCAAATTTCACATATTGCCTGTTATAGCGCCTGTATTGATGCGCATCAATGCTTTTAAAAGAAAAATGTTCAAGCTGGCGTCGCAGATCGCTGTTAAATATCCCCGCAGCAGCATATCCTTAGGCAAGGCCGGGAAAATAGAAGCAGGCTCACGTTTTCCATATTTTAAATTGCTCGGTACCGATGGCACTTACATGGAGTCATTTGATCTCTTTAAGCAGTGCGGCCTGTACCTCATTACCTGTAATATAGTATCAGATATGAGATTGCCTGTAGCCCCTTATATTTATGGGTATGACATACAGGGTAATGATACCAACAGGCAAGTATTAAGTAAGCTGGGCTTTAGCCGCTCGTTTATTTGCATTGTAAGGCCTGATACTTATATCGGGTATATCAGCGACAGGTATAATGAACCGGAGATCAAAGCCTATCTGCGCGAACACTTATGCTTAAAGCCTGAAGGTTGATACGCGCTTACTCTTTCCCGCTCATCCCTTTGAACTGGTGATGTGTTTCTTTGAATAAAACGTTGAACGTTGTCAGAGAACCATAGATAGCTGTAATGTATTGTTGCAGGTCTACCTTTTCATCGTCGGCCATTACTTTGTTGGCGTTTATCTTTTGTTCCATTACACGCAGCCTGTCGCGCACCATTACTATTTTGTGAAAGAATGTTTCGATAGGTACTTCCTTTGATGCAAGGGTAGGGTCTCCCGGCTTTAATATCATAGTACCCTGTTTCCAGCGCTGGCCGATGGGTACCATTTGCATTTCATGCAGGCGCTGGTCGAGTATATTATTAAGGGCCTGCTCAATGTCTGCAATGGTTATCACTTCATTGGTACCACCACCTTCTATTTCTTCAATTATTTTCAGATCGGCAAAATCTTTGCTGATGCTTTTAGTGCCTTGCTGCGATTTGAACCAGATAATATAAAACTCTGATGCCGTATCTACTATTACCCCCTTGCCAAAGTGCGGGTGGTCTACCCGTGATCCGATGCCTAATTGTGCGCTCATAATAGTTATTCAGGCACCGAAAATAACGAAAATATATTTACCGGTGTTTCGAAAAATACTTGCATTATATTTATCTCAATTATGCAACCATTATTATTGCTACATGGCGCCATAGGCGCATCAGAACAGCTCAATGAATTAGCATTGCATCTTGGGAGAAATTTCAAGGTTTACACTTTGAATTTCTCTGGTCATGGAGGCAAGTCAATGCCGGAGGCGCCGTTCTCTATGGAATTATTTGCAGAGGACGTGCTGCGGTTTATTGAAAAGGAGCAGTTGGAGCGGGTTTCTATTTTCGGGTATAGCATGGGCGGTTATGTGGGCTTATACCTGGCAAAGCATCACCCTGAAAAAATAGATAACGTAATAACACTTGCTACAAAGTATTATTGGGATGAGGCAGTTGCAGCAAAGGAGATACAAATGATGAACCCGGATAAAATAGAGCAGAAGCTGCCAGCCTTTGCCGCGACTCTGCAACAGAGACATGCTCCCAACGACTGGAAAGAAGTGCTGAAAAAAACTACAGCGATGATGACATCGCTCGGGGCGAAGAATACACTTGCATCCGAAGATTATGCGTCGATAAACGTTCCCGCGTTATTATTACTCGGCGACAGGGACAAAATGGTAAGCCTCGAAGAAACAACAGCAGTCTATAAGGCTTTACCCAATGCACAGATGGGTATGCTGCCAAATACGCCGCACCCTATTGAGCAGGTGGATGTAGAAGCTCTTAGTCTTATTATTGACCACTTTTTACTGAAGTAATTCAGTATCCATTATCTTTAATGGAATCAATCCGTAATTACTAATAATATCGTCATGAAGAAAGTAGAAAAGGTTTTTGTCTTGTTGTTACTGATAGGTATGGTGCTAAGGCTGATGCTTGTGCCGCGGAGTGCTGCACTGATGTTTCTATCGTCGGTGGTTTTATGTCTGTTCTATTTTTACTTAGGGTTTGCTTTGTTCAATGACATTCGACTTAGAAGTATTTTCAAAAAAAGTTCGTACGATAACATTAATACAATGCATGTTTTGGCTGGTATTGCCAGTGGGTTCGCTTTGTCAGCTGCATGTGTAGGGATAATGTTCAAATTTCTTTCCTGGCCCGGGTCGTTCTTCCAACTTTTATTAGCGGTTTTTGCCTGTGCGGTTATTTTCGTTATTAGTCTAATAAAAATGAAAGGATCAAATATTCCTTTTTATAAAAGAATTCTAACGCGAATAGTATTATTTGGTAGTGTTTGTGTTTTACTATTGGCGATTCCCCAAAACACGTTTTTTGAAATAATGTGGCGAAATCATCCGGATTATATTAGGGCAGAAGAAAATTTACGGAAAGATCCCGGCAATAAAGAGCTATTGGAGAAAGCTAATGAAGAGGAGAGGAAATTGCACGGCCATTAAAAAAAATATCATCCCTCTACCAGTGTACGGGCAGGTTGTGTGCTTTACGATAATCAAGTATTGGCTGAAAGGGGCCGAATTTATGCTGCATTTCTGAAAAGGTATCTATATAAGGACCTTTATCATAGTCAATGGCCTTGGTAGCAGGGTTAGGGTAGTCGGGGATGTTTTTGTTTTTCTTT
>CAIJNJ010000317.1 GCA_903821975.1 uncultured Bacteroidota bacterium | reverse complement strand
ATGTTCATTTGCCTGCCATACGAAGCATTTATTTGTGTGGATGCTATATTGCGCACCGGCTGGCGGGTGGTTATATCCCACAAAAAGCTGCTTGAATGGACTCCTTCGCATAGTCACGAGCACACCAGTGACAAAACAATAGTTGCAGCTTATCAGTCCATGTGGTTCAGCCCTTTTATTGCCGCAGTTATATTTGTTTATGTTTCTATAAATGACCCGCTAAAACTCCTGTTTGCTGCCCCTGTTCTTATTATGTGGATGTTGTCTCCGTTTATCGCGTGGTGGGTAAGCAGGCCCTTCCCTAAGTATGAGGCAAAACTGGCATCAAACCAGGTTACATTCCTTCGGATGGTCGCCCGGAGAACATGGGCATTTTTCGAGAATTTCGTTACACAGGAAGATAATTGGTTGCCCCCTGATAATTACCAGGTGCGTCCCAACAATGCGGTGGCACATCGTACTTCTCCCACAAATATTGGTCTCGCATTTTATCAAACTTGACAGCATTTGACTTCGGCTATATAACAACAGGAGCGCTGATAAAACGCACAGCAAATACCATGTATACGCTTGATCAATTAGAGCGTTACCAGGGCCATTTCTATAATTGGTATGACACCATTACTATGAAACCCCTGCATCCCAGGTATGTTTCTACTGTAGATAGCGGTAATCTCGCCGGCCATCTATTGACGTTAAAGCAAGGGCTTTTTGCCATATCCGCTGATAAGATAGTAAGCGCGAAGCCATTTGAAGGGTTGCGGGACACGGTAAACATAATTGAAATAGAATTGCAATCCGGTCAGTTGCTGGTAGAAATTCAAAAGAAACTCAGAGCAGTGCTGGAATTACCACATATAGCGCCAGAATACGCGATAACAGTAATTAAAGAGTTGATGAAGTATTGTGAGACACTTGTTGCTAACAATTCAATATCAGAAAATAGCGAGGCACATTGGTGGGTGCGTTCATTGTCATTGCAATGCAATAGCATTTATGATGAGCTGGTATCTTTTTTCCCATGGCTGTTATTGCCTGAAGTACCGCATAGGTTTATTGAATTTTACAATGCCATAAACACATCAACCATCAATGAAATAGCCACAATTGAAACTGTGTTCTCCCCGGAACTTGAAAATATATTCGCGCTTGATCCCACACCTGCGGAAAGAGAATGGCTCGATGCACTAAAAAAAGGGGCTGACCACGCGCGTGAAATACTGATGTCGATAGACCAGCTCTCTGTTAAATGCACTGAGTTTGCGGATATGGATTATGAATTCCTGTACAATCGTTCAAAACATTTGTTGACCATAGGTTATAATGTAGATGAGCATTTCAGGGATACCGGCTATTACGATCTTTTGGCTTCCGAGGCGCGGCTATGTTCATTTGTAGCCATCGCACAGGGAAAACTGCCACAGGAAACATGGTTCGCGCTGGGCAGGTTACTTACCAACGTAAAAGGAGACCCGATACTACTATCCTGGAGTGGTTCCATGTTTGAGTACCTGATGCCGCTGTTGGTAATGCCGGCTTATGAAAATACGCTTCTATACCAAACCCATAAAACCGCGGT
>CAIJNJ010000316.1 GCA_903821975.1 uncultured Bacteroidota bacterium | reverse complement strand
CATATTTTTGTGTTTTGGTCGTTCTTAACCAAAGGTATGGCCGCTATTCAGGCAAAAAAGTTTCGGATAGTTGTGATCCAAAATTTAATAAAAATCACTTTAACCTAAAAGGAAAATTATTTGTATTTGTTTGTGCGGAATGGGGATTAGGAATATTTTTAGTAACCTTATACTTGGTATATATTGCAGCTAAATACCCCTTTGTCAAGTCTTTGCTTGGATTTTAACCTATTCGTACTCGTTTACAACAATGATGATGCCAAGAAGATCATTTGCAGCGCCCTATTTGCCCTCCTTTGCAACAGCAAGTCCCGGTAAATCCGGGAAGGATACCACGGCCCCACACCCATAAAAGACTGTAAATGAACTACATACAAACAAAAGATTAACTTTGCGCGCAAATCTGAACTAAAAATGGCCGATCTACCACCATGCCCCCAGTGCAAATGTGAATATACTTATGAGATGGATGCCCTGCTGGCTTGCCCCGAGTGTGGGTATGAATGGAACCCGAACGAAAAACCGGCAACAACCGCCCCGGAAGATACCTTTGTGGTAAAAGACAGTAACGGCAATATTCTTCAAAACGGGGATACCGTGGTGACCATTAAGAACCTGCCCGTAAGAGGTTCCGCCCAAAGCATTAAAGCCGGTACGAAGGTGAGGAACATCCGCCTGGTAGATAGCGACCACAATATCGACTGCAAGATAGATGGCTTTGGCGCAATGGCCCTGAAGTCTGAATTTGTAAAAAAAGCATAACCCCACTTGCACACTCCCTCGTTTGCAACGCGAATACAAACACCAAATAAAAATATTGGTAACTTCCTTTCTGCCAAAGCCTCTACGGCATAAAATTTGCGGCATTGTATTGCTTTTACAATAATCATGGCCAATTCGAATTCTGTAAATTCTGTAATTCTAAAAACCTGCCTGCCGGCAGGCAGGTCCTGATCCATGGGGCGTGAATGGGGCTTAAGAAAAAAAGTAATATGCGCTCTGGCAAAGGAATAGCTGGGATTAAAGCATAAAAGTTATTCACAAAAAAATAATTTCGCATAGGGTGGGCATATGGAAAAGTTCCCCCTTTTCTCAACTGCCATAGCTTTAGCGAAGGCATGTAAGCGTTGGCAAGTAGCGTTAGCGAAGGGCCTGCCTGCCGGTAGGCAGGGGCAAGGGGGATGTAACATGATTGCTTTCCTGATTTGTTCGGGACTGGCTGTTCCTCGCAATGACGTCTTAAAACAATAAATTTCAAACAAGGAAAATCCCTTAATCCTTTAATCAAGGTCGGAATTAGCAAACAGATAACAATTATTTATTTTCTGTGGCATTGTTTTTTTGTGCATACTTGCTTAAAGCAACTACCATGAAAAGGGACGGTAAAATATGGTTCACTGAAAAAGATGAAACCAAACTGGCAAGAAAAAAGCTCATTGCCGAGCTGCGCAGCATACAGCAATCGAAAGCGCCCATGCGTGATAAAATGCAGGAAACAAGGGCACTGATAGAAGAGTATTTTAAAATGGATAGCCATGAGGAATTCCTTAATGCCAACCTGCCCTTTAACTGATAGTTTCAGCTATCAGTTTTTAACAATTCCCAATATTCCCTAACTTCATATAATGGTAGTGAAACAATATGAACTCGCAATAGAACTGGGACGTGGCGGCGAATGGCTGTGTGATGTCACCGTGCATAACGATAACGACGTTCTCAGGTATGAGATAGAGGTAGACCCGCCTATTTTTGTAGATGGCATAAGAAGTGACCCATTCCCTATGGAGATGCGCTATACCGCGCTGGGAGAGCTAACCTTTTTCACCGAGCACCCCCTCACCGATGATCTTAAAGAACTGGAAACCATACTGGCCAGGGAGATAATAAATGAAGTAGTTTAATTAATTTGCGTACGATGTTATTTGACCCTGAAAGGGTCTAACGTCTATAGTAAAAATGTCAACCGATAACGTTCGACCCCGATGGGGTCGCAT
>CAIJNJ010000315.1 GCA_903821975.1 uncultured Bacteroidota bacterium | reverse complement strand
GACTTATGTTTTACTAACTGATAATTAGCGTTAATATCGCCATTTTACCAGAAAATATTTCCGACAATCCTGTATATGGCCAAAGTCGTTCGTTCACAAAAGAAGGGTGCAGAAAAAAAGGAACCGAAGGTAGGCAGTATATTAATAACGCAGCCACGCCCGGAAACGGAAAAATCCCCATATTTCGACCTTGCTAAAAAATATGACCTTAAACTGGATTTCCACGCTTTTATACGTGTGGAAGGGCTTAGCGGCAAAGATTTTCGTAAACAAAGAATAGATATTGCCGAGTATACAGCCATCATTTTCACCAGCCGTTATGCCGTAGATCATTTCTTCAGGATATGTGAAGAGCTTAAAGTGAAAGTATCGCAGGATATGAAGTACTTCTGCATTACAGAAGCGGTGGCATTGTATCTTCAGAAATTCATCCTTTACCGCAAGCGCAAAGTATTTTATTCGGCAGACGGCAGCACCGCAGGATTGCTGGATGTGATCGGCAAGCATAAGAATGAGAAATACATACTTCCTGTTTCTGATTCTGCCAAAAACGAAATAGCGCAGTATCTTATCAAGCATAGTATTAAGTACACCGAGGCCACCCTCTACCGTATGGCTTCCAATGATATTGCTTCAGTTATGCAGTCGGCTTATGATCTGATCGTATTTTTCAGCCCGTTAAGCGTAATGACCCTGTTTGAGCATTATCCTACCTTTAAGCAGAATGGCACTATGATAGGCGCTTTTGGCCCTACTACCTCAAAAGCGGTGGAAGAAAGCGGCCTGCGCCTGGATATTAAAGCTCCAATGCCTAATGCGCCATCCATGGTCTCCGCATTAGAGTTGTTCCTTTCTCCCAAAAAGAAATAATTTACCGCAGGCGGGACTATCCTTTTATTAATTAAAGGTTATTAAAACCATTAATTGAGCCAATGTGTTATTAAGCCATTGAAAAGGAAATAATTTACCGTGAGTAAGCATCAGCCTTTTATTAATTAACGGTTATTAAACTCATTAATTAAGCCATTGAGCCATTATCTTTACATATGGCCAACCGACTGATTAATGAACAAAGTCCGTACCTGCTGCAGCATGCACACAATCCAGTAAACTGGTACCCATGGGGTGATGAGGCTTTTGATAAAGCAAAACAAGAACATAAGCCTGTGCTCGTCAGTATAGGTTATGCAGCATGTCACTGGTGTCATGTTATGGAGCACGAAAGCTTTGAAAATGAACAGGTGGCTGCATACATGAATGAACATTTTGTGTGCATAAAAGTGGACCGCGAAGAGCACCCGGATGTAGATCATATGTACATGGATGCCGTGCAGGCAATAGGTGGCAGTGGCGGCTGGCCGCTAAATGTATTTGTAACCCCGGACAGGGCTCCGTTTTATGGAGGTACATACTACCCGCCACGGGCTGCTTACAACAGGCCATCCTGGATGCAATTGCTCGATCGCATTTCTAACTTGTGGGAAGACCAGTACGATGAAGTATCAGCGCAGGCAACACAGATGATACAACACCTGCGGCAGGCATCATTGAGAGTTACACAAACTGCGAATGCTACAGCCGATAGAGACACCTGCAGAAAGATCGCAGATACCCTGCTAAAGCAGGCAGATAAAGAGCATGGTGGTTTTGGCAACGCCCCGAAATTTCCCGGCACCATGGCGATCAGCTATTTACTGGAGCACTATCATTTTACAGGTTATGAACCCGCCCTCAAGCAGGCATTACGCAGCCTCGATGCCATGATAGAAGGCGGCATTTACGACCAGCTTGGCGGCGGCTTTGCCCGCTATGCTACAGATAATAACTGGCTCATTCCGCACTTCGAGAAAATGCTGTATGATAATGCACTGCTTATCTCTTCGCTTTGCGATGCCTACAGCATCACAAAAGATGTGCGCTACAAGAACATTATTGAGGAAACGATAGCGTTTGTGGAAAGAGAACTAAAGGATGCCGCCGGCGGCTACTACTGCGCATTGGACGCGGATAGCGAAGGCGTTGAAGGGAAATTTTATACATGGACATGGGCAGAATGGATAGCCGCATTGGGCGCAAATGATGAAGTTGTGGCGCAGTATTTTGGCGTGCACGAAGAAGGCAATTGGGAAGAAACAAACATACTGCATGTAGCAGAAAATATAGCGCAGGTTGCAGCTACTTACAAGTTCACAGAAGAGGAAGTTAAGCGCCGCATAGATGCCGTTAAAGCTAAGCTGCTGGCTGTGCGCGCCGGAAGGCCAAGGCCACTGACGGATGATAAATGCCTGCTCTCCTGGAATGCGTTGATGAATGTCAGTTTATGCAAAGCAGGAGTAGTGCTCGATAACAATAAATACCTGCAGCTCGCATCCACCCATATGCAGTGGATGATGGGTGCATTTCATACGGAAAGCGGATTGCAGCGCGTATGGAAAAACAATGTTGCTAAGATACCCGCAAAGCTTGATGACTATGCTTACCTGGCGCAGGCTATGTTGCAACTGGCTTCGGCAACAGGGGAAAATAACTGGGTTGCGAAGGCTAATGAGCTAATGGAGATCGTAACCCGTGAATTTAGCAGGGAAGATGACTTTTTTTATTACACGCCGGTCTCGCAAAAAGATATACCGGTAAGGAAGGTAGACTTGTATGATGGTGCTACGCCTTCGGCCAACGCACTTATGGCGCATGACTTGTGGATCTGCGGTATGTGCATGGATAAAAGCGAATGGATAGAGCGGGCACAAAGCATGTTGCGGAACATGAGCGATACTGCGGTGCGTTATAGTTATTCATTTGGGTACTGGGCTATACTGTTGCAACGGCACGTTATGGGTATGAAAACCGTAGTTTGCACAGGTGTGGATACAGGTCAATACAGGAGTGAAATACAGGCGAATTTTCTGCCACAGGCGTATATGCTCACTTCGCAAAAAGAAATATCTGAATTGCCTGTCCTTGAAAAAAAATTTTTTGCGGGTAAAATGTATATATTTGTTTGCACGGAACAGGCCTGCCTATCGCCTGTGAGCACCGTTAAGGAAGCTCTTTCTTTTTTGACCCCGGAGCACATGATATAACAAGAAAATTAACTTTTAAAAAGTTTTATTTGGGAGATTTATTAACATTTTTTTGCCGAAACTTGTATTTTTGGAAAAATCTTTGAATATTGTGCGTCCGTTCTGTGATGTGAAGACTAAAAGCATGAAAATATTTACTTGCAAAATTGCAAAAACAATAGATAGTAGTATGAAAAAAACTTCCCTGAAGGTCTCAGCTTTAGCATTGCTCGCTCTTGCTTCAAGTTGTGGACAAGCGGGCTCTAATGGCCAGTTAGTAGGTGATCAATCGAAGCTGAATTACAGAGCGCCATTACCTATCGGGATGGTGTATATCCCTTCCGGTTCCTACAAGATGGGAGCCAGTGATGAAGATATCCGCGGCAGGAATGATGCGACGATACATACCGTGCAGTTGAATGGTTTTTACATGGATGCCACTGAGATATCTAACCAGGAATATCGCCAGTTTACAAATTGGGTAAGGGATTCAATAGCCAACACGATTCTCGGTAATTTCAAAGATAACGCAGATGGTACGCAGCGCCTGGATATGAGCAAGCACATCAACTGGAAAGATCCTGAGTTGCAGGATCAGCTTGCTGCTATGTATGTGCCTGCCGAGCAATCAGGATGGGGAGTGAAAGAACTGGACGCAAGTAAATTGATGTATCACTATACTTCTTTCGATTACGCACAGTCTGTTCAGCATCCTAATGATCCAAGATCGAAATATGTTGTAGAACATAACACACCTGCTTATCCTGACACCACAGTTTGGGTTCGCCAGTTCAATTACGCATTCAACGAGCCTATTGCCCAGCAATACTTCTGGTTCCAGGGCTTTAATAAATATCCTGTGGTTGGTGTTAACTGGCACCAGGCACATGCATTCTGCGATTGGCGTACCACAATGTGGAAAGCGGAGCGCCAGAGGCAGAGGTTATATACAGAAAGCCGTTTCCGTCTCCCTACAGAAGAAGAGTGGGAGTGGGCTGCACGCGGTGGCCGTAACGAATCTCCATACCCATGGGGCGGTCCTTATATCATTAACAAGAAAGGTTGTTATCTCGCTAACTTCAAACCACAGCGTGGTAACTATGCTGCTGACGGAGGTCTTTACACAGTACCGGTTGATTGGTATGCAGCAAACGATTTCGGTCTGAAGAATATGTCCGGTAACGTTTCCGAGTGGACAGAATCAGCATATTTCGGCGGCACCTACAACCAGATGGCGGATATCAACTCAAGCGTTACTTATAATGTACAGCCAAATGAGGCGAGGGACAAGCCTTACATGGCACGTAAAGTAGTACGTGGTGGTAGCTGGCGTGATGTGGCTTACTTCCTGCAGGTAAGTACCCGCGACTTCGAATTCCAGGATACTTCTAAGGCTTATATCGGGTTCCGTTGTGTGTACACTGAAATTGTACCATCGTTGAGCAACAGGCGCCCAACCAGAAAATAAATTTTTATAACATCTTTTTTATAATCAAATAAGAAAAATCGGCAACAATGAATTCAATAACACTGTTTTTTGAAACCAATGCGGGTAAACGCCTCAAGAACCTGATTATCGGCCTCGGAGCCTCGGTAGTATTATTAGGTGCTCTTTTTAAGATACAGCACTATCCTGGTGCAAGTATCATGCTTAACATCGGGATGTTTACCGAAGTATTTATCTTCGCCTTACTCGGGTTACTTCCGCCGCACGCCGATTACTATTGGGAGCGTTTTTACCCAAACATCACAGAAAACCCGCACGTTGAAGCCTATCAAAAAGGCCTCAAAGAGCCGCATAAAGCAGGCGAAGCGCCTTCAAAATCATTGGATAAAATGATGGAAGAAGCACAGATCAATCCGGCTAACCTTCGCCGCCTCAGCGACAACTTCCAGAAGTTTGGCAACACTGTTGAGCAAATGAAAGACATCACTGATGTTACTGCTGCTACGGGTGTTTATTCTCAGAGCGCACGTGAAGCTGCTGACGCTTTGGGCCAGATGAAGAATACATTCATGGGTGCTACCAAAACAATGAGTGCTTTCAACGAAGCTGCTGAAGACACTACTAAGTTCCACGAGCAGGTAGTTGTTCTCTCTAAGAACTTAGGTACACTTAACCAGATATATGAAGTGGAACTGGCTGATGCCAATAACCACCTGAAAGCAATGAACAAATTTTACAGCAACCTCGTTAACGCTTCTGAGGCTATGGCTTCAAGCGCTACCGATGCAAATGCTGCGAAAGATCAGATAGGCCTTCTTGCGAAGAACCTGACCACGCTCAACCAGATATACGGTAACATGTTGTCTGCTATGCAGGGGCGTTAATCAGTGAGTAAACAATATTAGTCTAACTATAATATATTAAAGAATGTCTATACCTAAAGAGCCGCGGCAGATAATGATCAACCTGATGTACCTGGTGTTGACCGCCCTGCTGGCCCTAAACGTATCTAATGAGATCCTTAACGCCTTCCGGACGTTGAGCTCAAGCATTGATAAATCGAATCTTTCTATCGACCAGAAGAACAAGGATATATACAATGCCATAAAGGAGAATGAAAAAGCGCCCGGCCAGGCTGAAAAAGTAAGGCCGTACCGCGAAAAAGCTGATATGGTAGTGAAACAGGCCGATGATATGGTTGCGTACCTGAACGACTGGAAAAAGAAAATTGTAATGGAAGCGGGTGGTTACAGCAAAGATGATCCCCAATTCCCGGATAGGATGGATAACATTGATGCGACAACATTACTGCTTGTAGAAAAGAAAGGTGGCGAAGAGTTGAAGCGTAAAATAGAAGGCCTTCGTGAATACCTGCTTTCCCAGGTTAATCCATCTGACCGTAGTTCTATTGATCCGGTAATGCCGTTGAAATTAGAGCCGGTTAAGAAAAATGACCACAACCCAACGGGCGACTGGAGCATAGGTAACTTTGAGCACATGCCTGCTATCGCAGCTATGGCGCTTTTTTCCAAATACCAGAACGACGTACGTGCATCTGAAGCCCTTGTCATAAACAGGTTATTTGAAGAGGCGCACTTAAAAGATATCAAGTTCGATACCATTGCGGCTGTTGCGGTGCCTAAACAAAGCTATGCGCTGGAAGGCGATAAGATCGAAGCTTCAATACTTCTGGCAGCGTTCAACAAATCTCAGAAACCAACCATTGGCAATGTATCCGGTGGTGGAAGTACAAAACCCGCTGTGAACGGTGTGATCCCATGGGAAACCGTGGCATCGGGTACCGGCTTGAAAACTGTACAAGGTTCAATAAAATTGAGCACAGAACAGGGCGAAATTACCCGTCAGTGGAAATTTGAGTACATGGTAGGTACTACAGGTGCTTCTATGCAGCTTGATAAGATGAACGTGTTCTACATTGGTGTTGACAACCCGGTTACGGTTGCTGCTGCTGGTTATTCTGTGGAAGACGTATCGTTGTCTATACCGGGTGCAACTGTGACCGGTGAAAAGGGGCATTATGTTATTAAGGTTGATAAGATAGGAAATGTGGAAGTGGCTATCAATGCAAAGACCAAGGAAGGATCTATAAAGAAAGTAGGTGGAATGACAGTGCGTGTAAAACGTATCCCTAACCCGGTTGCTTCTTTAAGTAAAGTATCAAGTGGTTCTATGAATGCTGCAATATTCAGGGCTCAAATCGCTCCTGCGGCGGTACTTGACAACTTTGATTTCGATGCTAAATTTAAGATCATCAGTTTCACAGTTGCAATGTTGCCAAAAGGTAAGGATTACCAGGGACCATATGCTGCGGCAGATAGAAATGGTTGTCGTTTAATTGGTCACGCAGATATTGAGAAATTGATGTCGATGGCCAGGGCTGGAGACAGGGTGTTTATCGATGATATCAAGGCTGTAGGCCCTGATGGAACTGTAAGAACCCTAAATGCTATAAATTTGCTTTTAAATTAGTTAACTTAGTAAAAAAATCAAAAGGATATGACCATCCTGCATTCATATAGATTAACAGCTGCTGCAATGTTGCTTACAGCCGGTACTGCATTCGGACAGGCGGGCTCTGCTACAGATCAGCCTATACCGGGCAGCCAGAAAGGTGTCAATAAAGACTGGCAGCCTTCCCGGACCAAGGATGGGGCCTATGATAAGGTTTCGCACGTCAGTGCGCCTATTCCATGGCAGCCGATACGTGAGGCGGATATCTTATGGAAGAAACGTGTATGGCGTGAGATAGATGTCAGGGAGAAACAGAATGTAGCTTTCCGCTATGCCGGGGATGAAAATTCGGGCGGTGGTATGTTCATAGAAATACTGATAGATGGATTGAAGACTGGCAAAATAAAAGGATACAAGACCTTTGATGACCGTTTCACCACCTTGATGAGTAAGGAAGACATCTTAGAATCAGTTGCTGGCCGTACAGATACGCTGACACTTACAGATCCTGTTACAAATACGGAAGTACAAAAGATCATTAATAAAGACTTTGACCCAACTGCTATCCGTAAATTCAGGATAAAGGAAGACTGGATCTTTGATCGTAACCAGGGCCAGATGGTAGTTAGGATCATAGGTATTGCCCCTGTTAAGGACGTTGTAGGTGATGATGGGGTTTATCGTGGTTCGCAGGCTATGTTCTGGTTGTATTACCCGGATATCCGTAACCTGCTGGCACAATACGAAGTGTACAACCCGCAGAACGATATCTCCCGCCAGACATGGGATGAGTTTTTTGAAAGCCGCCAGTTCTCTGCAAAGATCATCAAGGTTAGCAATCCGTTTGGTAACGACTTCAGCAATGCAGGTTTAACGCCTATGGAGTCTTTATACGAAGGCAAGCATGTTAGCGAAGAGATCTTTAACAAGGAAGCTGATATGTGGGTTTATTAATCATCGTTTGATTATCATAAAATATTGGAGCCCCCGTTTTCCGGGGGCTTCTTAATAAATAAAAGAAACTGAAGTAGCAATGCACAAACCAAGCCTGGAAGTATGCCTCTCTCCTGCATTATTGCATTTATACGATACTAATGATGCGGTAGTCGTTATCATTGATATCTTCAGGGCTACATCTACCATTACTGCGGCGCTGCACAACGGTGCTAAATGTGTGATACCGGTGGCATCTGTGGCGGAGTGCATTACCATAGGCAACAGCATACCAAACAGCATTACTGCAGGTGAGCGCGATGGAAAAATAGCCGAGGGCCTGCAGCACGGCAACTCACCGCTTGAATATCCTTCCCATTTCATAAAAGACAAAACACTGGTGCTCACAACTACCAACGGCACCCGCCTGCTGCATATGGTACAGGGCGCATCTGAGATCGTTATAGGGTCGTTCCTGAACCTGGGTGCGCTATGTGGCTACCTGCGCTCACAGAATAAAAAGGTATTGCTGGGCTGCGCTTCATGGAAAGACAAGTTCAACCTGGAGGATACTTTATTTGCCGGTGCCGTGATCCATGAGCTGCAGGACGCCTTTGAAGTGGGTGACGACAGCGCAAGGGCCGCAAAACATTTATACGCACGCACAGGTGGCGGCAATTTCATAGAATTCCTTAAAGACAGTTCCCATTACAAACGCCTCTCCGCATTTGGCCTGCAAAAGGAGATGGAGTACTGCGTGATCCCAGACCAGCACCCTGTAGTGCCTGTGTTGCAGGGGAGGGAAATTATAGTAAGGTAGTCGCCGACTTACGATTTCAAAAACGGATTATTCATTTTCTCCTCTGCAATGCTGGTGGATGGGCCATGGCCGGATAGTACGGTGGTTTCGCCTGGGAGTGTGAAGAGGTAGGTGCGGATGCTTTTGAGCAGGGTATCCATGCTGCCGCCGGGAAGGTCTGTGCGGCCTATGCTGCCCGAGAAAAGCACATCGCCGGAGATGACCCAGTTGCCTTTAGGATAATAAAAGGAAATGCTGCCGGGGGAGTGGCCGGGAGTGAGGAAGACCTGTAGGGTATCGTCCCCGAGCTGCAGGGCCTCGTTTTCTTTTATAAAAAAGGTGGGCTGCGGGGCGGTTTTAAAATCGAACCCGAACAGGGTGGCGGAGCCGGCGGCCATTTTCAGCACAACTTGTTCCTGCTCGTGCATACCGAAGGGGATGCCATAACGGTCTATAACTGCCTGAACGCCAAATATATGGTCGATATGGGCATGGGTATTGATGATGGCCTGGGGCTGTAGTTGCTTCTCTTCTATATAGGAAAAAAGGGCTTCTTTTTCTTCATCGTGGTACATACCGGGGTCTACGATCCAGCATTGTTTCTTGTCATTACTGATGATATAGGTGTTCTCTTCAAAGGCATTGAAGGTGAAAAAGGCGACATTTAACATATCCGAATGGTATAATTTTAGTAATTTGTATTACAATAGTTTTGTAGTTTCACCACATTGCACTAATTCTGTAATATTTTGTCTATTTGTATTGTATTTACTGACTTTCAACCATTATACTTTTACAAATAAGTGTATAAAAGTGCTAATAAAGTCTATTTTCTTGTACCTATATTGTATCTTTGGGTACAAATATTCACTTTACAGGTACAAATATGAAAGTAACATTAAGAACAAAACAAATACAGGACGGCAAATTACGACTATATTTAGACTTTTACCCGCCCATAACCCACCCAACTACAGGTAAGCTGACCCGCAGGGAATTTCTTAACCTGTTTGTATATTCCGATATTGAATTGATAGAGGAGGAATACACAGACGAAATAAACGGCAAAATTTTAAAGCGGATTGTCCAGCAACGGGATACTAAGGGGCAGCCCAGAAAAGCCCGCCTTACCCCTTTGGAGAAGCAGCATAATAAAGAAACCTTTGAGCTTGCAGATAATATAAAGGCTCAACGCCAATTATCTATACAATCCGAGGATTATGGTTTTCTTAAAGAAGATAAAAACGCGGATTTTTTATTATTCTTTAAACAAAAGGCAGATGAAGAAAAGGAAAAAACGGGTAGTG
>CAIJNJ010000314.1 GCA_903821975.1 uncultured Bacteroidota bacterium | reverse complement strand
TGAATATCTCAGAAAGATAGAAGCTGGTACCGAAGTTACGGTCGAATATAAGGAGTACAAGACCCGAGAACAATACAGGGAATGAAAGTACACCCAGTACAGCTGTAAAGAACAATGCCCATACTGTAAGCGGCAGACGCGTCATGGTCATACCCTTGGTACGCATATTGAGTACAGTAGTAATGTAGTTAAGACCACCAAGCAGTGACGAAACAACGAACAATGACATACTGAACAACCAGAGATCCATACCTATACCCGAACCAAGCGAGGCTTCTTTCAAAGCACTAAGTGGCGGATAAGTGGTCCACCCACCGGATGCCGGGCCTGTTTCAACAAATAAGGATACGAACATCAGTATACTTGCTGCAAAGAAGAACCAATAAGAAAGCATATTCATGAATGGAGAAGCCATATCACGAGCGCCAACCTGGAACGGGATCAACAGGTTAGCGAAAGTTCCGCTAAGACCGGCAGTAAGTACGAAGAACACAAGGATAGTACCGTGCATGGTAACCAATGCATAGTAGAACTCAGGAGACAGTTTACCACCTTTAGCCCAGGAACCCAGGAATTTTTCCATGATAGGAAAAGTAGAATCAGGAAAACCAAGCTGGAATCGGAAGAACACGGAGAACAAGGCACCGATAATAGCCCATGTGATACCTGTGATCAGGAATTGCTTGGAGATTATTTTATGGTCCTGGCTGAAAATGTATTTCCAGACAAAATGCTGTTCATGATGTTCATGGCCATGATGGTCTGTAGCTGACTCTGCGCCATGCGCTACGTTAGGCCCTTCAATGATGATCTCTTCGTTATTCATTTTATGCACTTTTATGGTTGCTATTCCAACCGATTATTTCATTGTTACTGCTTTTACACTATCCTTTTTTGCTTCCGGTGCGGCAGGAGCCGGAGCAGCAGGGGCTGAGCCAGGAGCATTGCCTACATAATAAGCAGGCTGGCTGGCCATCCATTTGTCATATTCAGCCTGTGTTTCCACGATCACTGTACCACGCATAGAATAGTGGCCCTTACCACACAACTGATCGCATGATATCTCATAAACGAAATCAGGATTTTTTGTGATCTCCTTCATTTGCTCAGTAGTGATACTTGGTATGAACCAAAGAGTAGTGGTGATACCCGGTACAGCATCCATCTTCAAACGGAAGTGAGGAAGACCAACGTCATGGATCACGTCGCGTGAGTTGATGAGTAATTTCACAGGTTTGTTGACCACGACGTGCAGTTCACCGTTCTGAGAAATAATATCATCTGCGTTGTGCGGATCAGACCAGTCGAGGCCGAGTATATTGTTCGCATCATTGATCTTACGGAAATCCCTTTTACCTAATTCATTGTCTTTACCAGGGTAACGCACCATCCAGTTGAACTGCTTGCCTACTATTTCAACCACAGTAGCATCAGCAGGAGCAGGGGAAGTAACGTCATACCAGTTACGAAGACCAATAGCAACCAGGATAGCCATTGCGATAGCAGGTATGGTAGTCCAGATTATTTCGAGTTTGTTGCTGTGTGCGAAGTAGAATGAAGAACGCTTGTCGGAAGCCTGGAAACGGAAGCAGAACCAAAACAGCACGAACTGAGTTGCAAAGAACACGATACCGGTAACAATGATAGTGTACATGAACATGGCGTCATAGTTCTCACCGGTCTTACAAGCGGCTATAGGGAGCAACCTGTCTTTGAATATCTGATGGCACTCCCAAATGCCCCACACTCCGATGAAGAACATGAGCAACAAAAGGAAGCCAATAGCACGGTTGACCTGGGCTTTCATTTTAGCTTCACCACGCAACACTCCCGCGTATTCGCTTGCTTTCCCGATCTGGTAGATGACGATAAATACCAGGACTATCAATGTTATTGTTATAAATACCGACATAATATTTTAAAATTCAAAAGTCAAAATTCAAAAAATCATTTTTTATTCCAAGCCATTACTAACTTAAATGCACCACTGTTTCTTTCAGCATCAGGTGATTGTTCGGTACCAATGATGACTGAGTAAGTGTGCGTGATACACTGAAGATCAGCAGGCCAGCAAAGCCCATGAACATACCGATCTCGTACCAGTTGATGTGCCAGTTCTCGCCAAGAGGACCCGGCATGATCATTTGGTAATAGTCGAGCCAGTGACCGAATATGATGACCAATGCCATGAAAGTG
>CAIJNJ010000313.1 GCA_903821975.1 uncultured Bacteroidota bacterium | reverse complement strand
TTGAAGTGAGGATATATTTTGCTTACACGCGCTTCATAGGTTTTATTCTTTTCGGTATTTAATTCCACAAGCACCTGTTGCCCAAGCTGCACTTTACTGATGCTGCCCTCATCTACGTCGAGGTTTACTACAATAGAGTCCGGGTTGCCGAGTTGTGCCACCTGGTCCCCTTTCCTAACGAGGTCGCCTTGTTTTTTGAATATCTGGTATACTTTACTCTCACCGATAGCCAGCAGATTGTAGTATTGGTTGCCCGCCTCTGCATTTTGCAGTTGTGATTGGGTATTTGTCAGGTCTTGTTTTACTTTGTCGGATGTAGCCTTGTAGTTTTCAACCAGTGCTAAATAAGAGTTTAGAGAAGATTTGTAATTGAGACGCGCGTTATCAAGATCTTGTTTTGAAACAGAATTAGTAGTGATCAGATGCTCATAGCGCGCGAGGTTCACCGAATCGGTCTGCATCTTTGCCTGTGCTGCTTCTATCTGCGCTTTTATTTGCAGCAGGGTAGGCGAGCCGTTTGATGCGCTGATCTTTGCATATTCAAGGTTGGTCTCCGCTATTTTCACCTGTGTATTTTGCTGCCTGTTATCAAGGCGGAACAATAGCTGCCCGTCGTGTACTATATCATTTTCCGTAACGTAGCTTTTCACTATGAAACCGTCGGATAGTGAGGTAAGGGTATAGGCATCCTTTGGCTCTATACTGCCGGAGGCGAATACCGCTTCCGTAACCGGAGCTACCTTGGGCGTAGTTTCGTCATACTTAGGTTTGCACCCTGTTGCGTATAGCAAAACAAGTACCAGTAGCGTTATATTTATCTGCTTCATATTATCAGCGAGTTTGTTTTTTTAGAATGATTGTTGTCTCAATTTTACCTGGTATAGCTGCACCAGCATATCTGATAAGCTATTGAGGTATTGGTTTTGATAATCAATATAATCTCTGAAAGCATTCAGCCTGTCTTCAAGCGGCGCTATACCGGCATCATACCTATATGAAATATGTTTGTAGTTGTCGAGTGAAAGGTTCATCACATCTTGTGTTTTACCGAGCACTGCCTTTGCTTTCTGATAGTTCAGGCGCAGGTTCTCATCATTGATCGCAGATTGCTTTTGAGCATATTCATACTGCTCCATGCTCTCCTGGTAGTTGAGTTTATTTCTTTTAGACTGGAAGTACCTGCTGCCGCTTGTAAAGAGAGGGAAGGAAGCCTGCAACGACCAGTATTGTGATGGAAACCAGCCAGCCACTCCTGTTGCACCGCTGAAAGGCTCAAATGTTTTATCAAACCGCTGGGTAGCATAGTTGTACAAAACGTTGATCGTGGGTACAAAAGCGCTGTTCGACTGCCGGTACTGTGTGAGGCTTATTTTTGTTTTCCAGGAAGCGAGCCTTATTAATGGGTCTTCAGCAAAGGCGCTGTTGGTTTCCACGTCAAGGTTGCTTTGCAAGGTTGCATTTATTTGTAAAGAGTCATTTACAGAAAAGCCAAGCAGCGCCTTCAGGTTGTTTCGGGCTGTGAGCATCTGGTATCTCGCCGTGATCTGTGTTTGCTGGGCACGTTCCAGGTTTAGTTTTGTAACATCTACATTCGATTCATTGTTGGTGCCTTCTTTATATTTATTGTTTGTTGTCTGGTATACCGAATCTGCAATTCGTGCCGTTTCATCGGCCAGCCTTGCAGCTTCCTGCATCAGCAGGTAGGAATAGTATTGGGTGGCCAGTTGCTGGTATACATTTTTGCGTGTATTGGCAAGCGAATCCTTATTCATCTCCTCGGTTTGCTTCGCCATGCGTGCACTATACCAGTTTTGTAAGTTCAGTACATACATTTGGGCATTAATACCGCCTGAGTACACGAATTGCTGTCCGAACTGTAGTGGCACGTATGTACCGGGCTTGCCTACAAAGTCTCCGGGTAGTAATGTTGTCTGCAGCGCTAAATTATCTACATAAGATCCTGTGGCATTTACCTGCGGCAGCATGGCGCTGTAAGATTGTTTGGTCGCATAGCCCGATTTGTCCAGCTCATACTTCACGGTTCTGATAGTAATGTTATGCGCATCAGCGTATTTCCACACATCTTCAAGAGATGTGAAAACAACCTGCCCATTCGCTAAACCGCTTAGTGCGAGCAGGGCAATAATTAATGTTAGCCTCCTTGACATAATCTTCTTCAGTTTTTCACTTAATAAAACGCTCAAACCTATCACACATAGCCGTACCACTTACTGACCATTATCATATAGCGCGCTGTTCATGGTCGCATTTATCCAAATGGGTATCAGTTTTTTTCGTTCTTCCATCAGCTTGTTAAAGGCTTCGATGCTCAGCCCGGTCCTGTTTCGTATCAATGGGCTACCTACAAACGGGAATATAGTAAGCGCCACAAAATTCATAAGTATGTGGATAGGGTTGATGTTTGCCATTTTTTTTGTTGCAGCAATTTCCATCCATTGTTTCATTAAGTATACCGGTTCATGTCCATGCTGTATTTTGTCTATTCCAATTTTAGCGATCAGCTTTTTAGGATCGGCATTTATTTCATTGAGTAGGAAGATCGGTATGTTAGGATTTTTAATAAGCATGTCTATGTAGTGGCCTACCAGTATTTCTATTTTCTCCTGCAGGCTTGTAGACTCGTCATTTACAATTCCCATTATACTATGAATGAACAATTGCAGATGTTCCAGCATAATAATGTCGAACAACTTTTCCTTACTTCTGAAGTAGTAATTGATCAATGCAAGGTTCAGGCCCGACTCTTCTGCAATATCTCTTGTCCGTGTGGCGGCATAACCTTTTTGTGTAAATACACGCCGGGCCGCCTCCTTAATCCTTTCTTCGGTAGAAGTATTCTTTTCTATCGCCTCTTTTGCTTTTTTCGCCATATCCGTTACAAAGGTAAAATTAAAAAACTGATTTAAACAAATATTTTAATCAAATGATTAAAAATAGGTCGCAAAATCGCATTTATCTCAATATTGGGAGTAGCCGGCCTTATGCGTTCAATCCAAGTGCAGAGCTGGTATTGGCGTGGATCTTATGGAATAGTTGCTCATCTTTTGCCAGTGATAAGCCATAAGAAGGGATCATTTGTTTTAATTTTTCCTGCCATTCTGTGGAAGCAACTTGCTGCTTAAAACATGTGTTAATAAGCCCCAGCATAATAGAAACAGATGTGGATGCGCCTGGTGATGCACCAAGGAGTGCGGCAATGCTGCCATCGGCAGCGCTCACCACTTCGGTGCCAAATTCAAGCATACCACCTTCTTCGGGATCTTTCTTTATTACCTGCACCCGCTGACCGGCTATCTTTAATTCCCAGTCTTCTTTTTTTGCACCGGGGAAATATTCGCAGAGTTCTTCCATACGGTCGTCTTCTGATTGTAATGCCTGCTTTATCAGGTATTTGGTAAGCGGTATATTATGAAAGCCGGCTTCGATCAGCGGCAGGAAATTTCCTGGTCTTATGGACTCCGCAAGATCCAGGTAAGAACCTTCTTTCAGGAATTTTGTAGAAAAACCTGCATATGGCCCGAAGAGCAATTCCTTTTTGCCATCAATAATACGTGTATCCAAATGTGGCACTGACATAGGCGGCGCCCCTACTGATGCGAGTCCGTAAACTTTCGCATGGTGTTGCGCTATTATATCCGGGTTATTGCACTTCAGCCACTGGCCACTCACCGGGAAGCCCGCGTAGCCTTTACTTTCAGGAATGTGAGATTTTTCAAGTAGCGGCAATGCACCCCCGCCCGCACCTATGAACACGAATTTTGCACTTATAGCTACGTCCTCATCATTTGCCTTGTCTCTTATTTCCAGGTGCCACACTTCGCCATCTTTGTGTATGTGCTTTACTTCATGGTTAATATGCAGAACCACTCCTTTTTGTTGTTTGAGATAGCCGAATAAATTGCGGGTAAGCTCACCGAAATTCACATCTGTGCCCAGTTCTATGAGGTTAGCTGCAACGCGTATATTTTTATCCCGTCCTTCCATCACTAGTGGCATCCATGATGTTAGCTGCTCTGTATCTTCAGCATATTGCATCGTTTTATAAAAATGATGCTGCCGCATTGTCTCGTATCGCTTCTTTAGATAATTGGCATGTTCATCGCCCCATACGAAACTCATATGTGGGACGCTGTGTATGAAAGTTTGCGGAGCAGGGATCACACCTTTATGCAGCAGGTATGCCCAGAATTGTTTTGAGACTTCAAATGATTCCGTGATATGTAGTGCTTTCGAGATATCTATTGTGCCATCAGCTTTTTGAGGAGTGTAGTTAAGTTCACATAATGCAGAATGGCCGGTGCCTGCATTATTCCATGCTGCAGAGCTTTCCCCGGCCACGGCATCAAGTGTTTCGAATATTTCAATTGTCAGATCTGGTTGCAGCTCTTTTAATAATGTTCCAAGGGTAGCGCTCATAATACCAGCGCCTATTAGTACTATATCCGGGTTTTTATATGATGGATAGGTCGTTTTCATAAGGCAATGTTCGAAGCAGCCAAAGTTAATTTGAAAAGCCGGATAATAGGGCTATTTAGGGCTGATTCGATTGTAAGCAAATTGTACATTTAGTCACACAGACTTCAAGTATGCTTATATCAGTGTGAATAGTGATAGAAACCGAAAAATCCGTTCAGAATTTCTAACAAGTAATATAACGCAGCCATACACGTTCCGAATGCGATCAGTGCATTGATTTTATATTGCCGGTGAGCCATTCGGTTGGCTTCAAGTTCCAATTCACTTACCCTGCGCGCTTCATTAGTGATATACCGTTCATCTTCGAGTAATTTGCCATAACTGCCTTGTTTTTGTAGGTCCTGTCCACGCACCCCGGTAAGTTGTAAATTTTCGCCGTGTTGTTTCGCAAGGTCATTTTCAATTAAGAAATTTGTCAGGGATTTCGACATATCCACGCCTCGCCATACAGTTTCGAATTCAGGATTCTCGGCAAACAGCTTTTCATATTCCTCAGGTTGAATGTCTGCAATTAATTTGCGCAGATCAAAATCTCCATTTTGCGGGATTTTGTTCTTTTGCAATAGAAAATTCAGAAGTTTGATCCGTCTGTCGTCTAGAATATTTGCGTCCCCAGTTTGTTCCATGTATTATTCTTCTTTTTCAAAAGAAAATATCAAACTGAATGCCAGCCCTGAAATATGAAATTCTGACACAAAAGTTGAAAAAATTTCAGTTTTAAGGAAAAAATAGAAACAGAGTATGACACTTAGCCATAAGTGTCTCGACAGACTGCATCAATGAGAAATGCGGGTACATGCTACTAAAAGCATCGCGAAAATTATAAAGTACATTTTGTTTTGGTATATTTGATGGCTTTTTGGAAAAGATGGCGCATAAAGAAAACGATATTGAAAAAGTAATTGCAGATGAAATGAATCTGAGGTTGCTTATTAATAATACCGATGATCCCATTTGGTTAGTGGATACTCAATGCAATATCATTGAGTGCAATAAGTCATTCAAAGGGTGGGTGGCACATTTTATCGGGAAAGAACTGGATAAAGGTGATAATGTGTTATTTGAAGGGAAGAATATTGCTTATCTCAATAAGTTTGAAATGTGTTATCAACTGGCGTTGAATGGCCATGCTTTTAAGTCCGTAGAAGATATGCGTGTGGGCGGGCACTTAAGATATACCAGCGTTACATTTAACCCGGTTTTTGATGATGATAAAAAAGTAATAGGAGTTAGTTGTTGTGCAAGGGATATTACCGAACAAAGAAAACATCTGCTACGCATAGAAGAGCAGAACGAAGCACTGAGGGAGATCGCTTTTATTGAATCGCATAAAGTAAGAGGGCCTGTAGCCACCATTATGGGACTGGTACAGGTATTCAATAGCA
>CAIJNJ010000312.1 GCA_903821975.1 uncultured Bacteroidota bacterium | reverse complement strand
GCGAGAGTTAGTCTGCCATTTTCAAATCGCCAAATTCCCAACCCTCTCGCATTTTCAAATTTTCAAATTCACAAATTTTCAAATTGTCCCATTCTCCACCACTTTTATACCATTCTCCTCATTTTTCTTGCATTTACGTTTTTCGCCATGTAGCTTTACTTCATAGCTACAGTGTGTGTTTAATAGCTGAAGGTTTTTAGGACAGTAAGGAGTGGTTATAATGGAAACTCAGGAAGCCACCCCGGAATTACGGGGTGGCTTTTTACAGGATCGGCGTTATTTTCTATATGAACAAAATTGCAGGAAAGAAAAAGGTAGCATTATTAATACTGTTGCACGTAGTGTGCTGGGCAGTGTTCCTTTCTTTACCGGCAGTATTTAATCCCCGCAGGCACGGCATCAGTATCGGTGGCTTTATTGATGATATCCTCGAGCCGCCCCGCTGGCGTAATGGTGTATTGCTTATCGCGGTTTTCTATTTCAATTATTACATAGCCTTTCCACAACTTTACCTGCGGCAGCGGTATGTGCTGTTGTTCGTTTCATTTATTACCTGTTTTGCTGCATTCTTTTTCCTTAATTATTCTATGATGCCCCCCGGCCTGGATGGTCCTATGCCGCCCATACCCCCGGATATGCCGCGCCCGCCACATGGTGGCTTTAATGCATTGGGTAATAGCTTCAACCTGTTCATGTTCATTATTGTCTATGCGGCTTCTTATGCTTTATCGATGTATGAATTATGGCAAAAAACAAAAGAAGAGAAGCTGCATGCAGAAATATCCTTTTTAAAAGCGCAGGTAAATCCCCATTTTTTATTCAATACACTTAACAGTATTTATTCACTCACGCTTACAAAATCAGATAAGGCACCCGATGCGGTTATCAAGCTTTCCGGCATGATGCGTTATTTCGTAAGCGAGGCAAACCAGAGTTATGTGTCTCTGTCTAAAGAACTGGCCTATATCAACGACTACATCGAAATGCAGAAATTGCGGCTTACCGATAAGATCAAACTCCGTTACGAAGTTTCAGGCGACGAAGATGATAAGCGAATAGCACCATTCCTGCTTATTCCATTCATTGAAAACGCGTTTAAATACGGGGTGAATTCCGATGAGAACTCCGACATTTTTATTAAGATACAGATCCATGATAAGGACCTGCATCTTTACGTATACAATGTAAAGGTCTACATCCGGCCCGATATGGACAAAGGCACCGGCCTCGGTATCAATAGTACCCGGCAAAGGCTAAATTTGCTGTATCCCGGCAGGCACAAGTTAACAGTGACCAATGGGGAGAAAGATTTTGCAGTATCACTAAACGTTACTTTTCAATGATAACAGCAATAGCAATAGACGATGAGCCGCTGGCACTTGATGTGGTAAAGGCCCTTTGCAGCAAGGTCGATTTTATTGACCTTAAAAGAACATTTACCGAGACAAGTGCAGCTCTGAAGTATTTAAGCGACAACCCGGTAGACCTCCTTTTTCTCGACATTAACATGCCAGCTTTGTCAGGTATTGATTTTTATAAAAAAGTAGATAAGAATACTATGGTAATATTTACTACAGCCTATTCCGAATATGCGGTAGAAGGCTTTAACCTCGATGCGATAGACTACCTTCTGAAACCGTTTGATCTTGCCCGGTTTAAAAAAGCGGCTGAGAAAGCCCGCGAATACCACCAATCATAAACATACGGAACTTTTTCAAAAAGGGCAAAATATCTTTGGGAAAGCCTGATTTTACTGGAACAAGGTTGAGT
>CAIJNJ010000311.1 GCA_903821975.1 uncultured Bacteroidota bacterium | reverse complement strand
TTAAATAAAACCATCAATTCATCTTGAGTTAACTTAGTGTGTTTGCTCATAGTTTCAGCAATCCGATTTTCTCTTATTTCAAGCCTACTAAGGTGTTCCTTTAATGCACTCATATTAAATGTACCCTGTAAATTGATCATTATACCATGAAACAAAAAGGATGCATTCGGAGCAGCGTAACGCTTATTGCCTGCCAGAAATATTACATTAGCTATTGAGTCAATGGTGCCAATGTTATGCATGGAAATATTAAGCTGACCATGTAGTGATGTCAGATAATTATATAGGACAAAACCCGCATCAACATCACCACCGCTTGAAGATATGAGGTAGTACAATTCAGTAGGATTGTAATGCTTAATAGCCTCTGTAGTGAATTGTATAAACTTGTTCACTTTTACAAGGTCAATAGCATCAAAGAAATTAATGTAGAGCGTTTTTGAGTTGGTCATTACTATAGATTTTCAGGAAAGATAATAATTATGATGCGCTTATTGAAACGCACCATCATTTACAAAAATTGAACTAAAAAGGGATGGAATTAAAATCACCGAAAGTATTGCAGGACGTGGTTTTGAGTCCTGATTGGTGATCATTTATCCTGCTTAAAAGGGTTCCGTTTTTTGCCCTGGAGTGGGGGTGGCGGAACCCTTGTAAGTGGAGAAATGTGGAGCCGGCGGGAGTCGAACCCGCGTCCAAACATATGCCCGATAAGCTTTCTACATGTTTATTCCTGCATTGGGTCTCGGGAAGCAGCCGGAGCAGGACAAACCTACTACTTCCCTATCTGCTGAAGTTTTCATCCACGGATCACAGCGTTCCGCAGCCTATCCCGTTTTTGTTTGATTCGGCGGCGGGGATGGTAACAGGCGACCTTCCCGGCGGCTATAAAGGGTGTCTAATCTCTGATTAGGCAGCCATGGCGTAAGAATATTCGCCGTATAGATTTGAGTATTCAGATTTACGTGCTAATTACCCAACGCACGACATGCTTACCGTACCCTGCCTTATGCTGTCAAAACCAGTCGGCCCCGGTTTTGTAAGATAAAGTTACGATTTTTCCTACTCTCTATTTCCGAGGCGTTACCCAGCCTTTGCTCTAAGCCACGGCCCCGGTTTTGTAAAAGATAAAGTTACGATTTTTCTCACGGCCGATTTTCAAATGCTGGCGGTACCCTGCCTTTGCTCTAAACCAGTCGGCCCCGGTTTTGTATAATAGAAACGCAAAAATTTACGCCTCGGCAAGAAAAGTAAAAATCAAAGAGCGAGTACAAATTTACGAAATAAACAGGCATTAAAATGTTAAAGCGATATCAGTCGCGGTCGTTGTTTGCCTTTGGAGTTTTTTTCCTTCGTGGTAGCAGAAAGAACAACAGGATGGAAATTGCAAGACCTGTCTGCCCGGTCATGTTTACTGTTTTACCGTAATGGCTGTTATAGATACGCGGCAGGTAGCTGCCCATGAAAATGATGGCAAAAAATAAGATCATCAGAAATGCGGCCATTCTTTTCATTATAGCGGTGATTTGGGAGACTTATCGAAGCCTGCACTTAAAAATAACACTAAAAATTCCCGGTACAGGGGTTTTTAATGCCTATTTGTTCTTATAGACGATAATATTAATTAGTTTTAGGGTGCAAATAATACGAATAGCAGCTTATGGGCGACGTTCTGGCAATAATGTATATAGCACTGATCCTGTTTTTTTGCGGGCTGGTGTTGCTTATTTTGGCGAGTGATGCGATACGGAAACTGGGTTTTTATATGCTCATCATCGGGCTCATCCTGTTCATTATGTGCCTGTTGTATAGCCCCCATGCCCACGAGAAAAGTAATTTTTACCAGGATAATACCTATCGGAATGTATGAGTAAGCGGCTATTCATTATCGTTATCGTTTTGTTTTGCGGTATTCATGTATTTGCCCAAAGTAAGGATGAAACAGCTATCCTTAAAATGCTGGAAGCACAGGTAGCTGAGTGGAATAAAGGAAATATAGACGGCTATATGAAGGGCTACTGGGATAGCGACAGCCTGCTGTTCATAGGTTCCAAAGGACCGAGATACGGCTACCAGGCCACGCTAAAACGCTACAAAGAAGCCTACCCGGACCTAGCGCACATGGGCACACTTACTTCTGTGATCACATCGGTGCAGAAATTATCAGGAGAATATTATTTCATAGTTGGCAAATGGGCGCTGAAGCGCAGCGCAGGTGATGTAGACGGTAGCTATACCCTGCTCATAAAGAAGATAAACGGGGAATGGGTGATCGTTTGTGACCATAGCAGTTGATCATCATGTAACAAAAGAGGCATAATTGTATTATTAAGATTTATTCCATCATAGCCTTTCCAAGCTAATTTTTCAATAATTTACAGTCTAAAGAAAGTTTTTCATGAACAGAAGTATCCGTAAAGTAGCGGTGTTGGGAAGCGGGGTCATGGGATCGCGCATAGCATGTCATTTCGCAGGTATCGGGGTGCAGGTTTTGTTGCTCGATATTGTACCGCCTGCACTTAATGATGCAGAAACAGCAAAGGGTCTTACGCTGAATGATAAGCAGGTACGGAACCGAATAGTGAATGATGCATTGGCCGCTACGTTAAAGAGCAAACCATCTGCTGTGTATACAAAGTCTGTTGCCGGCAATATAAAAACGGGCAATATAGATGATGATCTGCCTAAGATCGCTGATTGTGACTGGATAATAGAAGTGGTGGTAGAGCGGCTGGATATAAAACAGAAGATATTTGACCAGGTGGAGAAATATCGTAAGCCGGGCACACTCATTACCACCAATACATCGGGCATACCCATACACCTGATGAGCGAGGGGCGCAGTGAGGATTTTCAACAGAATTTTTGCGGCACACACTTTTTTAACCCGCCACGCTACCTGCGCCTGCTGGAAATAATACCTGACCCGAAGACCAAACCGGAAGTACTTGATTTCCTAATGGACTACGGTGATCGTTTCCTGGGCAAGACTACGGTGCTTTGCAAAGACACGCCTGCATTTATTGCAAACCGTGTAGGTGTGTTTGGTTTTATGGCAGTCTTTAAAGCAATGCAGGAATTGGGCCTGAATGTGGATGAAGTTGATGCACTTACGGGGCCTGTGCTGGGCCGGCCAAAGTCGGCCACCTTCCGCACGGGTGATGTGGTAGGGCTGGATACGCTGGTGCATGTGGCAAAAGACCTGCCGGCAAATGCACCTAATGATGAGGCGAAAGATCTGTTTAAAATGCCGCCGTTCCTGGAGACCATGCTTGCCAACAAATGGCTTGGTGATAAAACAGGACAGGGCTTTTATAAAAAAGTAAAAGGGGAAAAAGGCAAATCGGATATACTGACGCTGAACCTGCAGACCATGGAATATGGCCCGAAGGTGAAGACAAAGTTTGCCACCCTTGAGGCGGCAAAACCTGTAGACGATCTGGCACAAAGATTGAAAGTGCTGTACAATGGCACCGATAAAGCAGGAGAGTTTTACAAGCTTTTCCACCGCATGCTGTTTGCGTACATCTCTAATCGCATTCCCGAGATAACAGATGAACTATATAAAATTGATGATGCGCTCAAAGCCGGTTTTGGCTGGGAGATAGGGGCCTTCGAGAGTTGGGATGCCCTTGGCGTTAAAAAAGTACTGGACCAGATGACTGCCGCGGGTATACAGGTAGCAGCATGGGTGCCACAAATGCTGGAAAAGGGCTTTACCACCTTTTACAAAACGGAGAACGGGCAGCGTAAGTATTATGACATACGCACGCAAACATACCAGCCCATACCGGGCATGGGCAACTTCATATTGCTGGAGCACCTTAATGAAAAAGTAGTATGGAAGAACAGCGCCTGCAAGCTCTACGATATAGGTGATGATGTGGTGGCCCTGCGCTGGAACACTAAGATGAATAGCATAGGTGGTGAGGTGCTGGAAGGTGTGCAAAAATCGGTGGCGATTGCCGAAGAAAAATACAAGGGATTAGTGATAGCGAATGGCGGCGCAAATTTCAGCGCCGGTGCTAATGTGGGATTGATATTCATGTTTGCCGCAGAGCAGGAGTATGATGAACTGGATATGGCTGTGCGGCAGTTCCAGGCCACTACGATGCGGCTGCGGCACAGCAGCATACCTGTTATAGTAGCTCCTCATGGGCTTACCCTTGGTGGTGGTTGCGAAATGTGCCTGCATGCAGATGCAGTGCAGGCTGCTGCTGAAAGTTATATAGGACTTGTAGAAGTGGGCGTAGGCCTGATACCCGGCGGCGGTGGTACAAAAGAAATGGTACTACGCGCCAGCGACCGGAACATAAAAGAAGACATTGAGGTCAATTACCTGCAGCAACTGTTTATAAACGTGGGCACTGCTAAGGTGGGCACATCTGCACATGAGGCTTTTGAGAATTTTGTGTTGCGGCCGGGTACTGATCATATATCCCTTAACCCTGACCGGAGAATAGGCGATGCAAAAAGAAATATACTGATGATGTGGGAGCGTGGATATACACAGCCATCTATGCGTACGGATATCAAAGTGCAAGGGCGCGGTGGCCTCGGCGGCTTACTGGCAGGTGTGCATGGTATGTGGCGCGGTAATTACATCTCCGACTACGATAAGTTTATTGCCGAGAAGCTGGCGTATGTAATGTGCGGTGGTGACCTTTCCCAACCTACCCTTGTAAGTGAGCAATACCTGCTGGACCTGGAGCGCGAAGCTTTCTTAAGCCTGTGCGGGCAGAAGAAAACACTGGAAAGGTTGCAGAGCATATTGACCACCGGAAAGCCGTTGAGGAATTAGAATGTCAGGTATAATGATTAAATTTGTATAAGAATACAGAGCTATGGAAGAAATAATTTTTGTAGTAGAAGAAAGCGATGAAGGTGGATATATCGCAAAAGCGCTGGGCGAATCAATTGTAACTGAGGCAGACAGCATGGATAAATTGAAAAGTGCAGTAAAGGATGCTGTGCATTGTCATTTTGATAACGATCTGTTACGTCCGAAAATGATAAGACTGCATTTGGTAAAGGACGAAGTATTTGCTGCATGAAAATACCAAGGGACTTAAGCGGTCATGACCTTGTCGCCAGACTGAAATCATTGGGATATGAACAGACCAGGCAAACCGGCAGTCATATCAGATTGACTACTCAAAAGAATGGTGAGCATCACATAACAATCCCTAATCATGATCCGTTAAGAATAGCGACTTTATCAGCTATTATCTCACTTGTTGCGGAACATTTTAATGTTACAAAGGAAGAATTATTGAAGCAGCTCTTTTAGTATATTGTTATAAATCTAATTTTTCGCACTTTTAAGTCATGGAAGTAAGGGAGCCGGCAGAAGCATACAGTAAACGAAAGTACTCGATAGAGGAGTACCTGGAAATGGAAAGTGCAGCCACCGAAAAACATGAGTATTACCAAGGTGAGATATTTGCCATGTCCGGTCCCAAGTACCAGCATGTATTGGTTACAGGGAATATCTATAATGTTTTGAAGAATAAATTAAAAGGAAAGCCGTGCAGGCCCCTTGGCAGTGATATGCGTGTGCATATAGAAAAGAACACACTCTTTACTTATCCTGATATTTCGGTTGTGTGTGGTGAGCCGGAATTTTTGAATAATGATGAATGGAATTTGCTTAATCCTACTGTGATTATTGAGGTGCTTTCTCCTTCAACGAAAAACTACGACCGTGGCGATAAATTCAATCTTTACCGTGATATTCCTGCACTTAGAGAATACATTTTAGTAGACCCGGAGACTGTTGGTATAGAAGCATTTTATATTAACGGGCACGGCCAATGGGAGCTAAAAGAATACAAAGACATGGATGAAACCCTTCAGATAAAGGCAATAAAGGTTTCATTGAAACTCGATGCTATTTACGAGGGAACGAAGATTGCAAGTAATAAATAGCAATTTTCCAGAGGACTGTCCAGATCGTGCTGCCGTCTTTTATCTCAAACAATTATGTTTTTCATAAGAACCTCAAATAATAATAAGCCTTACATTTGAGTAATATTAAAGGATGCAAAACGGAATGAATAAAGTGAAGTTGGGATTGCTATGTGTGCTGTCTGTCTTTTTGTGCCATGTTGTTTGCGCCCAGGAACAGCCACAACCTGGTTCCGTATCCATTCAGCCTATATACGATACTCCGCCGCCACCTGTCAAAACATTAAGCGCTTATAGTGAGTTATACAAACGCCTGCCAGATTCGGTATATAGTGAGTATGTGACCATGCTTATTGATGCAAAGCAATACAAGGACGCGGAAAAGATAGTGCTGATACAGATGAGCAATAACAGGCAAAATCCTTTATTGCACATCGACCTCGGTAATGTATACGCCTGGGAAAAGAATTACGCAAAGGCACAGAAACAATACGATAGCCTCGTGCGGTACCTGAACGGCGATGATATACTCACCCAGCGCATAGCAAAGGCTTTCATGGAAGCGGGGAACGACGATTATGCGATACTCACCTATGAAAGAGCTTCACAGATACTGAATGCACCATATTATTACAATATACCACTCGCAAGGCTGTATGATAAATGCGGCCGGATAGATAGGTCTATAGACATGCTGCTTGTATTTATTCCCGGGCAAGGGGTGAATCTTGAGAACGTAAAATCGCTGTTACTGGAACTGATGGGCAGCGACTCGGCGAAGTTGCAGCAAATGCAGAAAGCCCTCATCAGGAAAATAAATACCGATCCAGGGAATGCCTATTATGCAGAATTGCTGACGTGGATTTACACGCAAAAAAATGACTGGGATGGCGCACTGGTGCAGATGGAAGCTGTGGACGAACGCAATAAAGAAGGTGGCAGGCGCCTGATAGATCTTGCACACTCTGCTATGGCTGCAAAGCAATACGATGCGGCTGAAAAAGCATATGATGATATTATAGCGCAAGGTAAAGATGTACCATACTATATACAGGCATTAAGCGAAAAACTGAACGTAGCTTTTACGCAACTAAAGAATGATTCGGCTGTAAACCCGCAGACATTGAGCAGCCTGCTGAAGCTTTATGATAGCTTCCTGGTGCAATACCCGAAACAATACAGCACGCAAACTGCTGCAGATTATGCCGCACTTGAGGCACAGTACGCAGGGAACGCGCCAAAGGCTATAGAGATACTTCAAACAGCTATTGCAACGCCCGATACAAGGCGTGAAATGGGCGGACGTTTCAAACTGCAATTGGCTGATTATTATTTGTTGCTGGGGCAGGTGTGGGACGCAACGCTTACCTATAGCCAGGTAGATAAAGAATTCAAGCAGGATATGCTGGGTGAAGATGCCCGTTTCCGGAATGCGAAAGTGGCTTACTACCGTGGCGATTTTGAATGGGCGCAGAAGCAACTGTCCATACTAAAAGCGTCAACATCCGAACTGATCGCGAATGATGCCCTATACCTCTCTGTGCTTATAACCGAGAATGTGCAGGATAGCAATTATTACCCGCTTGAACGGTTTGCATATGCCGACCTGTTGCTCTTCCAGAATAAGGATAAAGATGCAGAATCGTTGCTGGACAGTATTAATAAGGCGTTCCCCAAACACCCGCTCAATGATGACATTATAATGAAGCGGGCAGAGATCGCCATTAAACATCACGATTACAACAAGGCGCTTACGCACCTGAAAAATATCTACGAGCAATATGGACAGGATGTACTCGGCGATGACGCAGTGTTCATGATGGCGGAGCTATACCAAAACAACCTGCACCAGCCCGACCAGGCAAAGCACTATTACGAGCAGCTCATTTTAGACTATCCCGGCAGTACCTATGTGCAAACCGCACGGCAAAGGCTTGCTATGTTAAATAACGGCGTCATTCCTTAGCCTTAATGATATGAATACCGAGCAAAAAAATAATCCGCTGCATGGTGTAACACTGGAGATGATCCTTGAGCATTTAGTGCAACATTATGGCTGGGAAAAAATGAATGACCGTGTGCGCATTAATTGCTT
>CAIJNJ010000310.1 GCA_903821975.1 uncultured Bacteroidota bacterium | reverse complement strand
GATGCAAGACGAAAATTAGTTCTCTCTGAGCGCGAAAGGTATTTAGCTGGGTCAGGTAACTCATATACCTGGGAAGAGGTTGAAAATATGGCAATCGGAAACAATTTCTCAGGCAAATTAGTGTCTTAACATAAACGCCAAGGAAGTACTTAATGACAACTTTCAAATAACATCAATTCCTCATTATCTCCCGGAAGCGTTACCATTTCTTTAAAGCTAAAACCGATCTTCTCTAATAGTTTTATAGATGAGGTATTATCTTTTGTGGTTATTGCGACGATAACAGTTAAGCCCAGCACCTCCCGTGCATGCTTCATTATTGCCGATGCAGATTCAAAGCCATATCCTTTTCCTTCGTATTGTGGCAGAAAAGCAAAGCCGATATCTACCTGTTCCAGGCCGGGGCGCTTTATCAACCCGCAAATACCTACTGGTATATTTCTATCCTTTAACTTAGTAAGATAAAGGCCAAAGCCATTTTGCCGGTAACTTTTCATGGCACCATTGAAGATGTATTTCCGCGCATCATCGATTGTCTTTACTCCCCTATCGCCAATATATTTTAGCCACCCTGGAGTATTCAGCAATTCAAGAATGAACGCCGCGTCATCTTCAGTTTGCTCTGCGAGGATAAGCCTGTTTGTTTCGAGTATATTCACTGTAAAATGATCTTGGAACAGTGCAATTTATTCCATTAAAAATTACTAATTTTCAGTTGTACAATATTTTTTAATGCCGAAACAAAAACTGGTAGTACTGACCGGCGCCGGTATAAGCGCAGAAAGCGGGCTACGCACATTCCGTGATAGCGATGGACTGTGGGAAGGATATAATGTGCAGGACGTGGCTACGCCACGTGCATGGTACCGCGACCCGCAACTGGTGCTGGACTTCTACAATATGCGGCGCAAGGATGTACTTGCCGCTGAGCCCAATGCTGCGCACAAGGGACTGGCTGCGCTACAGGATCATTATGACGTATATATAGTTACCCAGAATATCGATGACCTGCATGAGCGTGCTGGCTCCAGGCATGTACTGCACCTGCATGGTGAAATACTAAAGATGCGCAGCGAAAAGAACCCGCTAAAGCATTACGACATCCAAAAGGATATACAATTGGGAGATAAGGCAGAGGACGGCGGCCAACTCCGTCCACATGTGGTATGGTTTGAGGAGCCAGTACCCATGATAGAACAGGCCATTCCAATTATGTATGAAGCCGATATTTTTGTACTTATAGGTACATCATTGGCGGTATATCCGGCGGCAGGGCTGGTGGATTATGTAAAGGAAAAAGTAACCAAGTACGTGATCGACAAGCAGATACCGGCAGTAAGCCGGTACAGGAACATTGTACCTATTGAAAAACCGGCAACAGAGGGGATAAAGGAATTGTTTCAGTTATTAGACCTCCCCTTTGGAGAAGGTAAGGTCGGATGAGCGCTGTTCTGAACAAAAGAAAAACCACCCCAACTGTATTCGGCATTCGCCTCATCCAGTATCCCCTCCTTGAAAAAAGGAGGGGAGTGTGTTACGTACCTATTAATGACTATCGTTTATGGAAATTTTCAGGGAGCAGAAACGCAGGGCAAGTACGTACATGAATGAGGGCATAAGTTGCATCAGCACCCTATCCATAGATGTTTGCAGGTGCCATTCCAGGCTTTTGGGTGTCATTATGTACACAAAGAAATACCCGGCGAGGCAACATAATAATATCAGCATGTTCCTGCCGGGCAATTTCCTTTCTACGAAACAGAAAACTGTGTAAATAATAAGCCCGATCTTGATGGGAATGAAGTTGTGATTGAAATTATCACCGAGATATTGCCATACAAGTTTGTATCGTGATGCGTCAGACAAATAGCCGCCTGTTTTTGCATTTTGCCCCTCAATGAGATCTGTGGCTGGTGCGAGGTTCTTAAAGATAACCAGTGTTAATACCGGGAGTGCTATACCTGCAATAAAGTACTTCCAGCGGCCCTGTGCAAACAATGTCCGGGCATTGAAGAGGATAAAAAAGGCCGATAACATGATACCCTCATTCTTCATCCACATACAACAACCAAGCAATGCACCTATAACGGCGACAATCGCAGCTTGTCTTTCTGATACCTCGAGACAAATAAATGCACAAAGGAATAAGAAACCTAATGGCAGATCGGCATACTGGGCAAAGCCGCGGTCTATATAAAACTCATCGGTAACAAGTAGGAAAAATACAAGTGCAGCAATCGGTAAATTCTTCCGATAAAGCGAAAGATAAATACCCACCGGTATCATAAGCGTAATAAAATAGCTAAATGTGAACGGGACTATTGCATTATCTGTACCCGTAAGCCTACGCAAAAAAGCAATGACTGATGGCAGGTAAAGCGGATAATCGGGATGAGATTCACTGCTCATGGAAAACAACTGCTTCCAGTATTCTGAAGATTGTAAAAAACGGGCATGATAGTTCCATATCCACCATGCATCCCAATAGCCATACTTCTGCTCTAAGTAATAGCCTTTGTTAGTAACCAGGAATACCCCGACAATAAGTATTACGTAAGACCACACCACATATGATTTACCTAAAGGTGCATCGACGGTAGAAATATTTTTATTTAACGACCTGTAACCAAAGTACCCAGCCGCAACAGCTAACAGCAGAGTAACTATAAACGGAACATGCACTATCAATAACAGAAAGTAAACCATGCTGACAAAACCCAGCAGCAACGATACCCATATTATTTGCAGTACGTTTTTTTGCATAGCGGTTATGAATGATGGATAAGTATGTATTGATAACGGTCGTCCTTATTCTGCCAGATAACCGACGACCTGTTTATTAAAGCGATGGTTGCAGAATCAGTAACTGTACCCGGCAGCAATAGTAATGTTGTATCATTTCCGGTGTGTGAAGGCGGCACTAATTTGGCAGGAGCTAAATAGTAATTTACATAAGTGATATATAGGTCGCTGCCGGGAACATCACATCTGAATACAACGTGTGAACCCACGGGCAAATGCTTGCTAATACCTTTGAGTCCGGCTTGTATCTTATCAGGATCGGTAGGGGTATCGTATTTAACGGTAAAGAAAAAGATAGCTGCACATACAGACAACAGAAACAGTATGTTTATTAGCCAGCTTTTCATCTT
>CAIJNJ010000309.1 GCA_903821975.1 uncultured Bacteroidota bacterium | reverse complement strand
GCTGCGAGAAATGTTACACCGGAGATCATCAACTTTATGTCGAAACACGGCAGGGGGCTGATATGTGCACCAATTACGGAGAAACGTTGCGAGGAGCTGAAGCTGAAGCTGATGGTGGAAAATAACACCGTATTGCACCAGACGCCATTTACCGTGTCTGTAGACCTGATAGGCCATGGCTGCACTACAGGTATCAGTGCGCAGGACAGGGCCGCCACCGTGCAGGCATTAATAAACCCTGCCACCACTCCTGAAGACCTGGGCAGGCCTGGGCATATCTTTCCACTGAGGGCTAAGGAAGAGGGTGTGCTGCGCCGCAGTGGCCATACCGAGGCTACGGTAGACCTGGCAAGGATGGCGGGCTTTGAGCCGGCTGGCGTACTGGTAGAGATAATGAATGATGACGGCACTATGGCACGCTTGCCACAACTACAAGTGATCGCCAAGAAATTTGACCTGAAGATCATTTCCATAAAAGACCTTATTGCATACCGCCTGGCGATGGAATCCCTCATAGAAGAAGAAGTACGTGTACATATGCCCACAAAGCATGGTGATTTTGAACTGGTGGCATTTAAACAGGTAAATACAGGTGAGCACCACCTGGCCTTGATAAAGGGGACATGGGCAAAGGATGAGCCTGTGTTGGTGCGTGTGCATAGTTCCTGCTTTACCGGAGATATACTACACTCGTTACGCTGCGACTGCGGCGACCAACTGGAAAAGGCGATGGAAATGGTGCAGGCTGCCGGTAAGGGAGTGGTGCTGTATATGAACCAGGAAGGGCGTGGTATAGGGCTTTTGAACAAACTGAAGGCTTACAAGCTGCAGGAAGAGGGCAAGGATACAGTAGAGGCCAACCTGGCACTGGGCTTTAAAAATGACCAGCGCGACTACGGTGTGGGTGCGCAGATCCTCCGTTACCTCGGTGTGAGCAAGATGAAGCTGATGAGTAATAACCCGAAGAAGCGTGCCGGTATAGTGGGCTTTGGGCTGGAAATAGTGGAGAATGTACCGATAGAGATAGTGCCTAATGAACACAATGAATTTTACCTGCAAACCAAGCGGGATAAAATGGGGCACGAGATACTTCGTTGATTAGCTGATGTGATTTGTTGTTGAAAGATTTATTTACTTAATTGCTGCCAAATCAGCTAATCAGCTAATTTAGATTTTCCGTGCAATTAGCTAATCAGCTAATTATCGCATCAGGTAATTATTATGAAGATACTGTTCCTTGCAAACCGTGTGCCTTATCCGCCATACAGGGGTGATAAACTGAAGATATTTAACCTGGCCCGGCGGCTGAAAGACCGGCATGAGCTGCACCTGCTCACATTTGCACAAACACAGGAGGACCTTAGCTATAAAGCAGAACTGGAAAAGATTTTCAAAGAGGTGCATTTTGTGTACCTGCCCCAGTGGAAGAGTGCGGTGAATTGCATGCAGGGGGTGTGGGATGCGAAGCCTTTGCAGGTACTATACTTTCAATCGAAGGAGTTGCAGCAGCAATTGGATAAAATGGTAGCTACGCACAAGTATGATGCGGTGCATGTGCAGCATCTGCGTATGTCTCCATACCTGGCCGCGCGGAAAGACATACCGCGCATACTGGACTTGCCGGATGCATTCTCGTTATACTGGGAGCGGCGCAAGTTGGTAAAGCGCAGTATGCTTACCACAATATTTGAGAACATAGAGCAGGGCAGGGTATTGAAGTATGAGGGGATACTAAAGGAATACAACCTGGCGCTGGCGTGCTCTTCAGAAGACATTGCCTATCTTGAAAAAACACATCACACAACTAATCTCCGGCTACTACCCAATGGTGTAGACCTTGAAACATTCGCTCCGCGCGGTCACGATTATTCGCACAATAAGACCATACTCTTTACAGGTAACATGGACTATGCGCCTAATGTGGATGCTGTGGGCTACTTTACCGAAACGATATTGCCGCTGATAAAGGCAAAGTGCCCTGACGTGAAATTTATTATTGCCGGGCAACGGCCTGTGCCAAAGGTTACCGCACTGGCGAATGATGATGTGATAGTAACAGGCTTTATACAAGACCTTGCAGCTACGTATAATAGTGCAAGTGTGGTTGTAGCCCCGCTTCGATTTGGAGCCGGCACACAGAACAAAGTACTTGAGGCCATGGCCATGGGTGTGCCTGTAGTATGCTCTCACATTGGTTTTGGAGGCCTCGGTATAATGAGCGGTGAAGGCGCCATTATGCAAACTGACCCTGTTGCATTCGCAAATAGTGTAACGGAGCTGTTATCATCTGAACAAATGAGAAGAAGCGTCGGCGAAACAGGGATGCATATTATCAAGACCCGCTTCGACTGGGACATTATTGCACAAACGCTTGAGCGTTATTTTGTTGGAATTCGGAATTTGTAATTAGGAATTCGGATTGGTATCTAACCTTCATTATTTGCAAGATCCAATCAAAAAATAATCCCAATTACTAATTCCACAGAACAAATTCCAATTAACGAATGTAGCCAAGGATCTTCAGCATGCTTTGCGGGCTTTGTTCTTTTGCGTAGAGCCAGTCTTCGAGGTTGCCGTCTTTGTCATACTCTACCACAATATGTTTTGGTGAGGGTATCATGCAATGTTTGATCCCGCCGTAGCCTGCAAGCTGGTCCTGGTATGCGCCGGTGTGGAAAAAGCCGATGTATAACGGATCCTTTCCTTTTTCTTTTTCCAGTTTTGGCAGGAACACGGCATTAATATGTTCTTCAGACGTATAGAAGTCGTGGCTGTCGCAGGTGAGGCCGCCGAGGTGCACTTCCTGGTATTCTTTATCCCATTTGTTGATGGGGAGCATCAGGAATTTCTCGCCTATGCCCCATGTATCGGGCAGGGTAGTGATAAAAGAGCTGTCTATCATGTACCAGATCTCACGGTCGTTCTGCATTTTTTCGTCCAAAATGCTGTAGATCACCGCACCTGCTTCACCTACAGTAAAGGATCCGAATTCGGTATATATATCCGGTACTTCTACCTTGTTTTTCTTGCAAACTGTTTTTATCGTCAACACGATCTCATTGATCATGTAGTTGTAGTCGTAATCAAAGTTGAGAG
>CAIJNJ010000308.1 GCA_903821975.1 uncultured Bacteroidota bacterium | reverse complement strand
CTGCATCCCTTCCATGTCACGTGGCGCGGTATCGCTGGTAAGTATTATCTGCTTACCGCTCTGGTGCAGGTGGTTGAATATGGCAAAGAATACATCCTGCGTTTTGTGCGCAGAAACAAACAAATGAATATCATCCATGATCAGCACATCTATAAGCTGGTAGAAGTGGATGAAATCATTTACTTCATTATTCTTCGAGTGGTCTATGAACTGGTTAATGAATTTCTCAGCGCTTACATACAGTACCGATTTGTTCGGGTGCAGCCTGCGCACTTCATTGCCTATTGCCTGTACAAGATGTGTTTTACCCCATCCTACGCCACCAAACACAACCAAAGGATTAAAAGAGGTTGCACCGGGTTTTTGCGCTACATGTATACCTGCAGAGCGGGCCACACGATTACAGTCACCTTCTACATAATTTTCAAAAGTGTAGTTGGCATTCAGTTGCGGGTCTATCTGCATGCGCTTTAGGCCGGGGATCGCGTAAGGCGTCTTTATATTATGCGGGTCATCCCACTTCAGTGGCATGTCCACATAATTATTCTCTTTAGACGATTTGTTATGTGTACCTCCCGGCATATTCATTGATGCTGGATTTCTAAGTGATGCACTGCTCTCCATCATTATACGATACTCCAGGCGGCCTACTCTGCCAAGCACGCGCTTAATGGTTTTACCCAAAAGCTCCACATAATGTTCTTCAAGCCACTCGTAGAAAAACTGGCTGGGAACTTGCAATGTCAGCACATTATCATTCAGTCCAACAGCTTTCACCGGCTCAAACCAGGTTTGGTATGTGCGCCAGTTAACATTGTCTTTTATGATATTCAAACATTTCTCCCATAGTTGCTCTGCTTCGGTTAAAACATTATTTGCAGTATTATAAAGATGTTTATCCATATTATGAAACAACGGTAATCAGGTTATTCAATTTTTGTTAATCCGGTAATCAAGGAGATAAAAAATTATTCTCTGAGCATTTTATTCTGATCAAAAGATACTTCTTATTTCCCTCATTTAAAGTTATTATTTTTTCCAGGCTGCAATTCTATTTTCTCTCCTTTCTTCATTTCTTCCCTGTTTTTAGCAGGGGGACGAAATTGCTAACATTTTGTTGAAAAAAAAAATCATTTTGCTATTGTTTGTTTACTGAAAATTACAGATTGAGGTTTGATAAGTTTGGAACTCTTTTTGCTATCGGGGGAAAATTCAGGCTGAATGTTGTGTAATATTTTTTCTTCCTTTTTTCTTTTGTGTTTTTTCAGTGCATCATCAGATCAGCAACACCCTGAAACAACCACCAGTAAAGCTTTTTGAAAGAATTTTCTATTGTACAACTACGATATCCGATCTGTTAATTCTGAACAACTGTCAGCGTAATGTACAATTTTTTTAAGCAAGTATCACAAAGTTTGAAAAATATTTTTTTTCAACTTTTTTTAACATCCGGGCACACAAAAAAAACAGCAGGCAAAAAAAAGCCCGCGATTTGATCGCGGGCTGAGCATTACTTTTTTTGACTGTCCAGACATGGATTTTATACCTCACGGTTCTTATCAAATGCTTCCAGTTCTTTTGCAACTGCTGTAAGGAAACTTGCACCGAGTGAACCGTCAACAATACGATGATCATAACTTAATGATAAGTACATCATATGGCGTATTGCTATTACGTCACCGTCTTCTGTTTCTATAACTACAGGGCGTTTTTTAATGGCACCTACAGCCAGTATAGCTACCTGCGGCTGGTTAATGATCGGCGTACCCATCAGGCTGCCAAATGTACCCACATTTGTAACGGTAAACGTACCACCCTGTGTGTCATCTGCCTTCAACTTATTACTGCGGGCAGCATTGGCAAGGGCATTCACATCCTTGGTAAGCCCCAATAGGTTTTTAACCCCTGCATTCTTTATTACTGGCACAATCAGGTTGCCGCTGGGTAGCGCCGTAGCCATACCCAGGTTTATATCCTTTTTAATAATGATATTGTTACCGTCAAGGCTGCAGTTAATAAGCGGGTACTTGCGGATACAGTTCACTATTGCTTCAAAGAATATCGGGGTATAGGTTATCTTCTCGCCATAGGTTTGTTCAAATTTCCCTTTCACCTTATCACGCCATTTCACGATGTTGGTAACATCAGCCTCAGTAAAGCTGGTTACGTGCGGGGAAGTTGCCTTGCTGCGCACCATATGATCAGCTATCAGCTTGCGCATACGGTCCATTTCTACGATCTCTACATTTCCGGTTGGCGCTGCGTAAACAGAAACAGGGGCAGAAGCAGCCGGCTGCACCGGTGCTGGTGCCTGAACAGGGGCCGCCTGTGCAGGAGCAGGAGCAGCCTGCTGCACGCCCGCGCCACGATTACTTACATAGCTCAGTATGTCTTTCTTGGTTACACGGCCTTCATTACCGGTACCAGGTATCTTTTCCAGCTCAGCCATGCCAATGCCTTCCTGGCTGGCAATATTGAGTACAAGAGGCGAGTAAAAACGCGCACCGCCGTTTTCAACAACCGGGGCGGCTTGCTGGTATTGCGGAGCCGCAACTTGTGGAGCTGCTTGTTGCACAGGTGCTGCCGCGGGGGGGGCTACAGCTTGCGCGGCGCCACCTGCGTCTATCCGTGCTATAATGGCACCCACAGGCACTACGTCATTTTCTTTATACAGCAATTCTGTGATCACGCCGGCAGCGGTAGACGGCACTTCGCTGTCCACTTTATCTGTAGCTATGTCCAGCAGGGTTTCATCCATTTTTACATGGTCACCCGGCTTCTTGTGCCATTTAAGCACAGTAGCTTCCATTATACTTTCACCCATTTTCGGCATTACAAGATCAACGATCGCCATAATATGATTAGTTATAATTTTAATTGAAACGCTGCAAAAATAATCAAATCATTTTTGATTTACGATTTATGATTATTCCGTCATAGTTTAACTTACATAATACATTCGCCAAGCCATCAAGGAAATCCTTTAATCAGGCATATCATGGTTCCGACTTAGTTAGCCGAATCCCTGTAATCTCTTCGCTTGGTCAGTTTCAGGTCCTGCAATATCGCAGATTTTACGTTTAATGTAAACGTAAAGCTCTTGCGCGGGCCAAAAGGTATAGTTTGCAGGTGCATAGCCCAGCAATGCAGGTCGCGGTATACGTCAATGGAGGTTAGGGTAAGCTGCTGGTAAGTAAAATTATATCCTGAGCTCAGATTCAGTTTCCAGCGTTGCGTTATCTGTAATTCACCCTGCAATGTCAATGACTGGCTTAATACCATCGTATCCCTTTTTGAATAATAGGAGTAATTATTATTAGCGGATAATGAATAGCTGAAATTTATGCTCCATGGTATATTGAAATCTACGTAGTCATTATACCCCGCATTGCGCATTATACGCCCGTATTCTTCGCTGTTCGTAGGGTTGTTCGTGCCGCCTATCGGTTTTGAATGGAAATTAGAGCCGAGCGACATCGTAGCTGTAGAGAATCTTGCTAATCCGAAGCCCATATCTTCCATAGTTTGCGGCAATCTTCTGCCGGTATTGTAGTCAATAGCATATGGATCAAAGCTGGCTGTAGAGCTTATATTTATCTTGTCCATAACATTGGTGCGGAAGTTCAGGCCAATATTGCTCCACTGAAAGGAGTCTGCCGCAGGATTATATGAAATGCTGGCTCCAAGGGCGTCTATCAGCGTCACATTCTTGAAGCCGGTGATCGTATCTTTTGCCGAGCGGATCTTTATCTGCAAATTATTATTTACCCCGAAATTCACCAGGCCTGCTTTCCCCAGCGGCGGCGTACCAACTATAGATGTAACATATGGCGACTGGTAGGTGTAATCTTTATAATTATTAAAGGAGTCGAGCCGGGTGCGGTAATAGTAGTTAAAAGGAGAAGCTCCAAAATCAGGATGATATGTAAATCCTACCGTTGGTGTAAGTACATGGCGGATACCGCGCAGCCCACCATGCTTGAACAACTTCATACCATATATACGTGTTGAGAAGCTTACACCTGCGTTAAAATCACGGGCGGTGTAGAAGCCGTGCATATCTGTGCTGTCCAGCACATTGCGTACAGTATCATAATGTTGATAAAGCTTTTCTGTCATCCAGTATTCGTTGTAATTAACGCTGAATGACATATTCACATACCTGAATATAGTATAGGATGCACTGATAGGAACGGAATGATGCACTCCTGTCTGGAAATTCTTAATTGATGAGAGCATTGCAAAGCTGGCAGTACTGTCATAAAACGTAGTCTTATTCAATGCATCAACAGTATAGCTTGCTGTTATCTTATCGTACCAGTGAGTACCTACTGCTTTCTTATTCTGAAACGGATTGATCTGGGTCACGTGAAAGTTTATATCCGGCAGCGTCACATTGATCTGCTTGTTCAGCGTGTTCTGATTATGCAGCGCACTTATGGTAAGGCCAAAAGGTGTACCCTGCCAGTTCTTCGTATACGTAATATTCGATTGGTACTGGTTCTGCAATATCTGGTTCTGGTCATAACTATTGGCAGAATAAAAAGTAGAAGTACCCACCTGCACAGATGCGTTAAAACTTTGCCCCGGTATAGCTTTTGCATCCGATTGGTGGCGCCAGTTCACCATAAAATCCTTTTCTGTGGTTGCTCCCTTTTCGAAATCTTCCCCGGTTTTATTAAGGGCATACGATAAGCTGAACAAACCTTTGTATCTGTATATACTGCTGTAATCACTCACTTCACTTATCGCATAACTACCCTTGGTAAATACATTCGCCTCTGTAAGAAAATCCACATGGTCGTTCAGGTACAGATAATACCCGCCATTGAGCAGCCCCAGCCCACGCGCCTCTTCTATTGTATAGGTAGGTATTATAAAGCCCGACTTTTGTTTCTCAGACACAGGGAATATGCCAAACGGTAACCACAGCGGCGTAGGTACACCTTCTATATACAGATTAGCCGGGCCGGACACGATCACTTTACCCGGTATCACCTTTATCTTATTTGCCACTATACCAAAGTGTGGTGTATCAAGTGCGCACGTAGTATATATACTGTGTAACCCGAAAATGGTCTGGTCCGGGTTTCTTTTTACCTGTTCGCTATACACATATCCTTCACCATATTGCGAATGCACATTTCGTACTATAGCGCGCTTGCTTTTAAAATTATATTGCAGCGAATCGTAGGTGAATTTTTCCTTGCCCTGTGTGAAGGTTTGTTTACTCTCGGCAGTATCCTTCCGTTCATCATATGGCACAGCAGAGACTACATTTGATGATTGCTCAAAGGTTATCTTCCCGGCGTTAAGCTGCAGGTCTTCATAATTCACCTGTGCTTTTCCATAAAGGTGAAACAGATTATGCTGCATATCTGCCACAGCAGAATCTTCTGAAACAGCTTTTACAACGGACTGTAATTCATCCTTTGATATTTTTATCCCTAAAGACGATTCCAGTTGTTTCTTTTTAGAGGTATCTGAAGCAGCCGTGAGGGAATCTTTTCTTAAACTATCGGTGCTTATTGTTACACTATCGGTTTTCTTATTCAGGCTATCTTTTTGCATTCCCATAGAATAAACCTGTGTGGTTTTCTCAGCTTGGCAAAATGCGGTATTTGTTATAAAGAATATAAAAATGGTTGCAATACAGGATGTAAAGCAACACAATGATGAAAATTTTGGAATAAATTTACCGCGCAGGCTCATTAACGTGGCAAAAATAGTTATTTGAGGGCGAGCTTTTGATAGTTTGTATATTTAATCTTTTGTGAAACATATTATGCGCACCATATTTATTGCAGTATTCTTATTGATCACCACCCCTTATCTCTTATCTGCCAAAGGAAAGAAGATCACAAAGATAGTTCTTGATGCCGGCCACGGAGGCTCTGACAATGGTGCACGCGGTGCTATTTCCAATGAAAAAGACCTCACTCTTGCTGTAACGCTTAAGCTCGGTAAAATATTATCCGATAGCATGCGGGAGGTAGAAGTGATCTATACACGAACTACCGACAGTTACCCCAGCCTTGTTGAAAGACACGAAAAAGCCAATAAAGCGAATGCCGATCTTTTTATAGCCGTACATGTGAACTCCACGCCCTATACGTACACAAAAGTGCTGGAAGGCTATAAAACAGTGAAGCGCCACCACAAAACAGTGAAGCAACCTATTTACCGCTCCATCCGGCACCATGAAACCACCAGGAAAGGGGTAGAAACATATGTACTGGCACTGCACCGTAACTCTCAAAAAGAAAAATCAATAGGTGAGTATAGCGATAACCTTACCGACTCTCCCGGTCTTATGGACCAGAACGACCCGCAAACCTCGATAATCATTGCCCAGTACTCACAATCCTTCCTGAGCAGGAGTGTATCATTGGGTACTAAGATACAGGAGCAATTTGGCAGGGAAGGCAGGCCGGACCTTGGCGTAAAGCAATTGCCGCTCGAAGTGCTGGCAGGCAGTGCCATGCCTGGTGTGCTTGTAGAGATCGGTTTTATTACCAATATTGAAGAAGAAGCCTACCTGAACTCTGAAAACGGGCAAGAGGAAGTTGCAATGGCCATCTATAAAGGCATAAAGGCATACAAGGCTGACGCCGAAAAATAGAAGAAAAAAATATGCTTCTATTCTTTAGTTTAATGCCCACAATGGGGATATATTTAGCCTCTGAAAAGGAGCCCAGCGATTGCAGATTGTAGCCGCCTTCTTTTTTAATTGTATTTTTATAATTATTTTTTTATCTTTGAACTAATTAAAACATTTGGATACCCGATGAGAGCCCCGTTAAAAACAGTACTCCTTACCGCATTGATCGCATTTTCAGCCTGCGCTGCAGTAGTTTATACGTCCTGTAACAGGGATAAATGCAAAACTATCGTTTGTGCGTATAATGGTGTTTGCAATAACGGTATCTGCACATGTCCTCTTGGCTATGAAGGCACTAACTGTGAGACCATTTCCAGGCAAAAATTTTTAGGTAACTGGTCTGTATTCGAGAAAGGAAGCATCACCGAGGCTGCACAGTATCCTATTAGTATCGAGGAAGGCGCCAAGATCACGGATGTTATTATCAAGAATTTCTACAATTATTTTACCGTTCCGATCAACGCATCAGTTATTCACGATACCCTTTTTATCCCTAACCAGCAGTACCAGGGCAAGGTTCTTTTCGGGATCGGGTATATATACTCCGACGTGACTTATGGCCAATATGGTGCAATTTCAATGGAATATGAAATAGTGGATACCGCTACACAAAGCGTGAACGACTTTGGTTATAACGCGTTGATAGATCATAGCGATCCGTCTGCATGGAATAAATAGATCGGTTTACTCCTAAAATATTAAATGCCTCCATATACTGGAGGCATTTTTATTAAAAAACATATTGGGCTGGTGAATTATTACGATTTTACCTTACATTTATTCTTTCAAAAAACAACCTATGAGATTCCCGTTCAAAACGATCACACTGTCGGCGTTTGCCATTGCCCTCTTCGCCCTTACCTACGTCTCCTGCAACAAAGACAATAACTCCAAATCCACTACCGTCATTAAATGTGTAACATGTGCTAACGGCGGATCCTGCATCAATGATACCTGCAGATGCCCTGCGGGTTATGAGGGCACCACATGCCAGACATTATCGATCAGTAAATTTATTGGTGAATGGAATGTATTCGAAACAGGTAGTGTAACAAGCAACCGTACTTATTTCATACAAATTGAAGAAACCAGTGCATCACTGTCATCTGTTATCATACAGAATCTTTATAGCCCCTACTATTTCAGCGGAATGTCATTGACGGGCAGTATTAACGGTGATAGTATCTTCATCCCTAACCAACCGTTAGACAGTGGGTATATTGTAGGGAAAGGTTGCTTCCATAAAAGTACATTTAGCGGGCAGCCCAATACAATATCTTTCAGGTACCAGGTAACGAATACTATTACAGGAATTACAAATGATTTTGGCTATAGTTCAGCCGTTGACAGTCCTTCTGTATGGACACTGGAATAAGGATCTTTCATCTCGGTTAAGGCGCTATATATATGTAGCGCCTTTTTATTTAGAGCGAGGATTTACTTTAATCTCAAATCAATCAACTTATCAATTAACTTTGCGTTATGTCTGCGCACAAGATCATAATCGCTATAGATGGGTTTTCTTCCTGCGGCAAAAGCACGCTCGCAAAAGAGCTTGCCGCAAAACTGGGATATAGCTATATTGATAGTGGTGCTATGTATCGCGCCATAACCCTTTATTTTTTGCGAAACCAGGTAGATTACAGCGATCATGCCGCTGTTCTCGATGCCATTTCCAATATCAGTTTATCATTTGTTTTTAATGACGAGACCGGCAGATCTGAGATGTATCTCAATGAGGAAAATGTAGACCCCTATATACGCGATATGATCATCGCCGAAAAGGTAAGCGAAGTGGCCGCGATACGAGAAGTTCGTTCATTTGCGGTTGCCCAGCAAAAACGCATGGGCAGAAAGAAAGGGATAGTGATGGATGGGCGCGACATTGGCACAGCCGTATTTCCCGATGCCGAACTGAAAATATTTATGACCGCAGACCCTGAAGTGCGTGTTATGCGCCGCTTCAAGGAAATGTACGAAACGAATCCACAGGTAACCATAGATGAAGTAAGGCACAATCTCGAGCTTCGCGATTATATTGACAGCACACGTGAAGAAAGCCCCCTGCACCAGGCTGCTGATGCCATATTATTGGACAATAGCAACCTGAGCAAAGAAGAGCAACTCGATATAGTATTGGAATGGGTAAAAGACAGGGCTACAAATCCCCGGCCGGTATCCCCAAACAACTAAAGTGACTTTAACCACGTTACGAGTTCATCACGGCTCTTACCCAATTTCTTTTGAAGACGCCCCAGCAATTCATCATCTTTGCCATCCTCATATTCCAGGTCATCGTCTGTAAGATTGGCATGAGCCTGTTTTACCTTACCTTTCATTTCGTTCCATTTACCTTTTAATTCCAGCTTGTCCATAACGGTATGTTTTTGTCTACCGCATACAAATTCATGCCAACCATTGCGTAATTCAGCCTTTAGACCGTTAGGTAATTATCTTAAAAGCCATTTTGTACATTTGCACTCATTAAGCCATTGAGTAATTCAGCCATTGAGCCATTATTAGTATCATGCGTATATATATATTATTTTGTCTGCTGCCTGTAGTATTGTTCTCTTCCTGCACCCGCACCCGTATTACGGAGCACAGCGAATGGGGTAAGTATTACGACCAATACGGCATAAAGAATGCCTGCTTTATGCTCCGCGATAATAACCACGAGTCTATACAATATTATAACAAAGAAAGATGCCTGCAACGCTTTTTACCTGCGTCCACATTCAAAATATTCAATTCGTTAGTGGCCCTTGAAACAGCGGTGGCACCTGATGATGGCCTTGTAATAAAATGGGACAGTGTTGTGCGCTGGCGCCCCGAATGGAATAAAGACATGACCATGCGTGAAGCTTTTAAGGTAAGTAATGTAGCCTACTACCAGGAAATAGCACGCCGCGTAGGTCCTGCGCGGATGCAACATTACCTGGATACCGTAAAATACGGCAATATGAAGATGGAAGGCCGTATAGATACATTCTGGCTCAACAACTCGCTCCAGATCTCTGCCGATGAGCAAACAGGCTTTGTGAAAAAGCTATACTTTGCCGAATTACCTTTTTCCGAGCGCAGCCAGCGTATAGTTAAAACCATGATGCTGCAGGAACAGACGCCCACTTACAATCTTTATTATAAAACAGGCACCGGTCGCATGGGCGACAAATACATATACTGGGTAGTAGGCTTTGCAGAAAGAATAGAGCATTTCAAAGAGCCCGAAGGATCTATGAACAAAAGCGATTCCCGCAATTACCCCTACTTCTTTGCCCAGAATTTCGAGATGCCTGCATCTGATACTACGAAAGACTGGTTCAAGGCAAGGATAGAGATCGTTCACGAAATATTGAAAGATTATGGTGCAATTCCACGATAATTGAAATCATTTTCAACTTATTTCCCTATTTTAACTGCTTTTTAATTCAATTACATTTCAAACATTAAAAGATGGAATTTACTGCGAAGCAAATAGCGGGTATTTTAAACGGCCAGATCGAAGGTGATGCTGATGTAAAGATCACTAAGCTCTCTAAAATAGAAGAAGGTGAACCCGGATCCATATCTTTTCTTGCGAACCCGGCGTATACACACTATATATACGACACCAAGGCATCGCTTGTTATAGTAAATAAAGACTTTGCACCTACGGCCCCGGTATCATCTACACTTATCCGGGTGGAAAGTGCTGCCGCCGCTTTTGCAAAGCTGCTGGAAATGTACAACCAGGTAAAACTCAATAAAACAGGCATTTCAAAACATGCCTACATATCTGAAAGCGCAAAAGTGGGCGAGAATATCTACGCTGGAGAATTTGCAGTTATCAGCGACAATGCCCGGATAGGAAACAATGTAAAAATCTACCCGCAGGTATTTATTGGCGACAATGTTGTGATCGGTGACAATACCACCTTATTTGCCGGCGTAAAGATTTATTCTGATTGCCAGGTAGGTAAGGATTGTATCATCCATTCAGGCACTGTTATTGGCAGCGATGGGTTCCGCTTCGAGCCACAAAACGAAGGCAACAAAAAAGTACCGCAAATAGGCAACGTAATTATAGAAGACGATGTGGAAATAGGAGCCAACTGTGCTATAGACCGCGCCACCCTCGGCTCCACTATCCTGCGTAAGGGGGTTAAATTCGACAACCTTGTACACATAGCCCACAATGTGGAGATCGGGGAAAACAGCTATCTCGCTGCCTGCAATGTAGTTGCGGGTTCTACCAAGATCGGGAAGAACTGCATGTTCAGCGGGCAGGTAGGTATTGTAGGCCACCTCCAGATCGCAGATAATACCATCATTACCGCACAATCAGGTATTTCCAAAAGCATCACCAAGCCTGGCGAAGTATACATGGGCTCTCCCGCTTTTGATGCCAATAAATACCGCAAGGCATATATCCATTTCCGCAACCTGGATTCTATCGTTCAAAGAATTAATAAAATAGAGAAGGAAAATTAAGCGGCAAACAAAGTATGCATTTTGCAAATGAATAACAGCTCCTAGCTGATCTTTCCCCAGTGCGACTGCTTGCCTTGTTGTTGCAGCATGTACCTAAGCGGTTGATTTTCAGGTCTGCTTAATCCGGGGTCTTGTGCCATTAGTTGCTGTGCAGCTTTCCTTGTTTCTTCCAGTATTGCACCGTCCAGTACTATATCCGCAAGTTTGAATTTCAATACCCCGCTTTGCTTGGTACCATACATATCGCCGGGGCCGCGCATGGCCAGGTCCTGCTCGGCAATTTTAAAACCATCTGTAGTGGATACCATTATCTGTATCCGCTTATAGCTTTCTTCCGATATTTTATTACCGGTGAGTAGTATGCAGTAGGATTGGTCTGCTCCGCGCCCTACCCTTCCCCTTAACTGGTGCATCTGCGACAGGCCAAACCGCTCCGCACTCTCTATCAGCATCACAGATGCATTAGGCACATTTACACCAACTTCTATTACTGTTGTAGCCACCAGCACATCTGCCTCACCTTTCACGAACCGCTGCATGTTGCGCTCTCGCTCATCGCCATCCTGCCGGCCATGCACCATGGCTATTTTATACTTGTTTTCGTTAAACCATATTTTCACTTGTTCATACCCCGCCATCAGGCTCTCATAATCCATCTTTTCCGACTCCTCTATAAGCGGATATACAATATACGCCTGCCTGCCCTCGTCCACCTGCTTACGCATGAACTCCATTACACCCATGCGCAGTGCATCTTTCCGGTGCACGGTCTTTATCTCCTTCCTACCCGGTGGCAACTCATCAATTACAGACACTTCAAGATCGCCATACAGCGTCATCGCCAGCGTGCGGGGAATAGGCGTTGCGGTCATAACCAGCACATGTGGCGGCATTTCATTTTTCTTCCACAGCCGCGCCCGCTGCCCCACCCCGAAGCGGTGCTGCTCATCTATCACCGCGAGCCCCAGGTTACTAAATTGTACACTTTCTTCTATAAGCGCATGGGTACCTACTACTATTGGTGTACTCCCATCTGCCAATTCTGCCAGTATCTCTTTCCTTGCTTTACCTTTTATGTTGCCGGTTAGCAATCTCACTCTTATGCCCATATCACCCAGCAGTTCAGAGATGCTGAAGTAATGCTGCTGTGCCAGTATTTCTGTAGGTGCCATGATACACGCCTGGAAACCATTATCAAGCGCCAGCAACATAGACATAACTGCAACTATGGTCTTACCGCTGCCCACATCACCCTGGAGCAGGCGGTTCATTTGTTTACCGGAGCCTGTATCCTGCCTTATTTCTTTTAGCACACGCTTCTGTGCATTAGTAAGCTCGAACGGCAAATGCTGCTTAAAGAAATCATTAAAATGATCCCCTACCTTTTCAAACTTCCAGCCCTGCTGTGCCGTATGCTGCAGCCTTAGGCGGGCTATCATTAACTGGGATATGAAGAGCTCCTCCCACTTCATACGATGGCGGGCCACCTGCTCGTGTTCTTCACTGTCTGGGAAGTGTATCCAGCGTATTGCTGTGTAGCGGCTGCATAGATTATACTGCTTCAGAATATCCGCCGGCAATACTTCTGTAATATCACCCTGCTTTACCTTTTCAAAAAGTGCCTGTGTCAGTTTTGCAAAAGACCGGTTGGTGATCCCCTTTGCAATGAGTTTGGTAGTACTGGAATAAACAGGCTGTCTGCCTGCAACAGTTGTATCAGCATTCCACGGCTCTATTTCCGGATGGGCGATGTTATAGTATCCGTTGAATAAACTCACCTTGCCGAATACTATGTAGCGCTCATTTTCCTTCAGTGTTTTTTTCATCCACTGCGCCCCCTGGAACCATAACAGCTCTATCCGGCCAGTGTCGTCATAAATAGTGGCGACAAGGCGTTTCTTAAATCCAGTACCTTCCTCTGTTATGTTTACAAGTATACCCGCTATCTGCACATACTCCGTGCTGGCATTGATAGCACCGATCTTGGTGATCTGTGTCCGGTCAAAATAGCGGTACGGGTAATGGTAAAGAAGGTCTTCGAAAGTGCTGATCTCCAGTTCCTGCCGCAGCAATTCGCCACGTTGCGGGCCAACGCCTTTGAGAAACTCGATGGGTGATTCTAAAGTTGATAGATTCAAAATTGAAACACTAAAATTCAAATCCTATATCCTTCCGGTAATACTTTCCTTCGTAGTTGATAAGCGCCGCATTTTCATAGCTCTTTTCAAGCGCCTGCTTTATTGTATCTCCATAAGAAGTGATGGCAATAACGCGGCCCCCATTGGTAACAACCCCCGCATCTTTCACTGTAGTACCTGCATGGAATAAAAGACTTCCTTTCACTTTGTCAAAGCCTGTCATCGCCCTGCCTTTCGGATAATCCCCCGGATAACCCTCAGATACCAGCATTACTGCTCCGGCAGCCTTTGTGCTATGCTGAACAGTCACTTCGTTCAGTTTCCCGTCTGCCATTTTCTGTATCAGTTCTACCAGGTCATTCTCCAGGCGTGGTATCACCACTTCTGTTTCGGGGTCGCCCATGCGGCAATTATATTCTATCACATAAGGCTCCTCTTTTACTTTGATCAGCCCAAAGAAAATAAAGCCATGATATACAACACCTTCATCTTTAAGTCCTTTTACCGTGGGCTCTATGATTCGGTCTTTTACTTTCTTCATAAATGCATCATCGGCAAATGGCACCGGCGATATCGCCCCCATGCCTCCGGTATTAAGACCGGTATCTCCTTCCCCCACACGCTTATAATCTTTAGCTTCTGGCAAGAGCACATAGTTACTGCCGTCCGTAAATGCAAAAACCGACAGCTCTATACCGTCGAGAAACTGCTCTATCACAACTGTTTTACTCGCTTCGCCAAATTGTGCGTTCATCACCATGGCCCTGAATGCCTTTACGGCATCTATCGTATTCTGTGCGATCACTACCCCCTTACCTGCCGCAAGCCCGTCTGCCTTAATTACAATTGGTGGCTCGCTACGTTTTATATAAGCTACCCCTCGCTCAAAACTATCCACATTGAATTCCTTGTATGCCGCAGTAGGTATATTATGCCGCTCCATGAATTTTTTAGAGTACGCCTTGCTGCCTTCCAGTTGTGCGCCATCTTTCGATGGCCCTACTACTATTATATGTTTCAGAGCGGGGTCATTTTTGAAAAAATCATAGATACCTGCTACCAGTGGCTCTTCCGGGCCGGGAAACAAAATGTCGATTTTATTATCGACGCATGCTTTCTTAACTGCTTCAAAGTCATTGTATGATATAGGCAGGTTTATGCCATAAGCCCCTGTCCCCGCATTTCCGGGAGCTATATAGAACTTACCGCATAATGGGCTTTGGCTCAATTTCCATGCAAGCGTACACTCACGTCCACCCGAACCTAAAAGAAGTATATTTTTCATTTTATTGGATTCTCTGCAAAAAAACTAAAAAAATGGCGCAACCCTGATATTTTTATTTATTTTGGCAGTTCCGTAAGGAAATTCCTAAATACAAAACTTATTTATGAGCGACCAATCAAAAGTTACCTCTAAACATCCCGAAGGGCTATTTGTACTCTTTTTTACAGAAATGTGGGAGCGTTTCAGCTATTATGGGATGCGCGCGATCCTGGTACTGTACCTTACAAAAGCGTTATTTATTCATAAATCGCACGCTTCTAATATTTATGGTAGCTATACAGGGCTCGTATATCTGACACCATTAATTGGTGGCTACATTGCGGACAGGTATTGGGGCAACAGGAGGTCCATCTTTATTGGAGGTTTATTGATGGCTCTTGGGCAATTACTGATGTTTTTCAGCGCATCTAACTACCATAATAATGACCTCGCTACGATCTATATGTGGTGCGGTCTCACCGCGTTGATCATTGGCAATGGTTTCTTCAAACCAAACATATCTACACTTGTAGGGCAATTGTACCCAAAAGGCGACAACAGACTTGATGCTGCCTTTACCTTGTTTTATATGGGCATCAACCTTGGCGCATTCTTTTCACCAATAATTTGCAGCGCACTTGGCGACACCGGCAATCCTGAAGATTTTAAGTGGGGATTTATGGCCGCATGTGTAGGCATGGTCATAGGTGTTTTCTCATTTGAGATAATGAAAAAATATCTTGTTACTCCTGACGGGGATAAAGTTGGCGCCATTGCAAATAAAAAACGTGATGCGCAGGAGAAAAAAGAGCTTGAGGCTGCGGGAGGAGAAGTGGTTCAAGCCGGCAAGATATCCCAGACAAGCATGCTGATATGGGCCGTAATAATCATAGGATTAATTGCTGTATTCCATTTCGTTGTTGACCTCGACTGGATCGGCAGTAGCATTTTTAGTATATCTATAGGAGCTCCGGGCTTAATATTAACTGACACCTCCTTAACCAAAATTGAACGGGAGCGTATTTTAGTTATTTTCATTGCCGCCTTTTTCGTTATTTTTTTCTGGGCTTGTTTTGAACAAGCAGGAGCATCACTAACCTTCTTTGCCGACGAGCAAATGAACAGAACAGTTAATATTCATACCAATATGGGGTATGTGTACCTGGTGATCTCGGCGTTAGCGGGCGCATTGTATTACACACTGTATCGCATAATGAAAATCGCCAAAGAGTTTAAGGTTTTATTTGCGGGAGTAGGATTATTTCTTCTTTATAAGATCGTAAGTACTTTCATTTCAGGCGAGATCTTTGATATGAAAGAGATTTCCGCCGGTGCATTTAATAGTGTCAACGCCATTTTCATTGTTGTTCTTGCACCGCTTTTTGCTGAAATGTGGGGCGCGTTTGGGAAAAGGGGCCTTGAACCACCATCTCCTTATAAGCAAGCAATGG
>CAIJNJ010000307.1 GCA_903821975.1 uncultured Bacteroidota bacterium | reverse complement strand
TCCACACCCCATCGATCAGAATTCCCGGAATTATAGAATTGCAAGAATTTGCGTTGTAATTACCATCAATGGGACCATAATATGCATCAAATTTTATGCCGCAGGTGAAGTGTGCAAGTAAAAGATACCCACATTTTGGGCATGCTCATTCCTGCAAAAAAATGGCTGCCCGAAAGCAGCCATTCAATTTAGATAACATCTCCCTCTCCAAGCCAGCCCTGAGCGTAGCCGAAGGGGGAGAGGGCTGGGGAGAGGCCCTTAATTCTTCAACAACTTGCGCGTATACACATCTGCCGGCGTTACCACCTGCATAATGTAAGTACCGGTAGCAAGGTTCATATCAGAGCAGTCAACGGTAAACTTATGGTTACCGCGCGATAAGGAAACCGCAGCATGATAAACAGTTCTGCCTGTTATATCATACAGGTTCACAGTAGCATTCATATCAGTGGCCATGCTATAGCTAATATTTATCTTGTCATGGAACGGATTGTTATCTACCCTTATAGCGTAGTCGCTGGCGGTCATACCGTTTACACCCAGGGTAGCAATAAAGCCATCAACAAGGAAGAAGCGGGAGAAACCGGTAAAGCTGCCCGTAAAGCCCATATAGTTAGAACCGGTTATGAGTGTAGGTGTAACTTCTACCGAGTTAGATGCGTTGATATCCGCATCTGTAGCTGCGTCTGTCTTAAAGATATACAGGCTCGATGGTGTTGCAGAACCAAGTTCGGTATTCGTAAAGTACAAGGTGGCTTTGTAAGTGGTACCTGTTAAGTTCTCAGCCGGTGTCATCGAGAATTCCTTTACAGACCTGTTAACACCCGATGAGAATGTGAATGGCACAAAACCAACACCCTCTGCTGTAAGCGTTGTATTCACACAGCCCAGGTCCATGCTCGGGTTCTTCAGTTCCATAATCACACCGGTGTCAGGCAGCGCATAGAAATATACATCCTGCCCTGATCTTACGGTCCATGAGCGAGTAGCGGCAGCGGTGGTCTCTATTCTTGTTGGCTGCACCACTTGTTCAAAACGCATGATCGGTTTCGCGGTCGATACCAGTGTAGAGTCATATGGCAATGCACATCCTGTGCCTGTACCGGTGTTTGTATGGTTATAAGCACATACATAATCGCCGCCCTGGTAGCCGTCTACGCGGTCGTTGCCGGTTGCAGCGCTTGTGTTGGTAAAGCATACATCCATTACTACTGCGCTGGTACCATCCCATATAAACGGAGTGGAGAAATCAATAGTGTCCATGCCCGCATAAGTGGTATAGTCACCCGAATAAACAGTGGTAAGACCAGTCGTTACAAAGCCGGTGCTCATATCAGCCACTGTTGTGTTACCCAGGCTCATTGTATAATTGCTGAATGGCTGTGTAGAGTGTTTGGTGGTAACATTGAATGCCACCTGCACTATCGGGTAGTTAGGTATTACACCCGCTGCCGTAAGTTCTTCAGGATATATCAGGAACTGGGAGTGGGCCTTATCCGCGCTCGCGTAAAACGGCGAGGTAAGGTTTGATGTCACGTTCATGGTATTCACCGTATGGAATGCAGCGCCGCCTGCCACAGGTGCATGGTCATCATTTACTATGATCACACTGTCTGTACCATTTACCGGCGATACTATAGTGCCGGTACCCGCAGTATCCGCCAGCGTATAGCTCAGCTTGAAATACTTGTTTGCATTCGCAGAGCCATTATCGTAAATAGTAACCGAAATGTAGTGCGTAGTGGTATCGCCGGGCGCAAATGAGATCGTGGCAGGTGTTAGCAAATAATCAATGCCCGATACCGCCGTACCATCTGTAGCCACAATAGTAGCCATAGGTGTACCCCCCGTTATTGCCGGCCCTGTCGCCTTTATACCGATCTGCTCCACATGGCTTGCGGTACACGAGTTGGCATTGGCGTTCTCCGTTACGGTTGAATTATTGTTTACAAAGCTTATCTGTGGCACACAAGGATCAAATGGAGTGCCTACGCCTACGGCATACCAGGCATCCGTCACTGCCTGCACTTCCGGTGAGCATGCACCATACAATGTTGTCGCTGCGGCTATGGAAGTTGTTCGTAATATCGGGTAAGTGGCATTGCTTGCCAGTATCAGTTCGGTCTGGTAAAGTACATTCTGCGATACACTGAAGCCCTGCCCTGTTACAGAATAAGTATGCCCCAGGTCATTACTTCCCGATGCGCCTACGGTAAGCAGGTAATACCATTTGCTGATAACACCCATATTGGTATGCACGCCGCACTCATCATTTGCACCACTTGGTGTGCATGTGGTTACGCTATACCAGTTAGTACCCAGGTAGGTATCAGGTAACCCGAAAAGCTTCGGTGAATCAAGCCTTCTTAATGGAATACCACAACCTATTTCTTCTCCCATCCACCATGTTTTCTTTGGAACCGCGTCCACTTCATGAGGGTTGGCCCAGTTTTCAATGGTCGCGCCCCAGCAGTCACTCAGCCCCTCATCTATCCCGCCCGATTCTTTTTGGTAAATGAGATTAGCTGTTGCCTGGCACACTCCGTGGCCTATTTCGTGCGCAGTAACATCAAGACTCACAAGCGGCGTAAACCCGCCACCGCCGCAGCCGCTGCCATCGCCATAATTCATTTCAGCACCGTCCCAGAACGCGTTGTCATAAGAGGTGCTGTAGTGTACATACTGTTTCAGTATGCCGTTCAGGTTATCCCAGCTAAGGCGTCCCTGTACGGTATCCCAGTAATCGTATACCCTTGATGCGCCCCAGTGTGCATCAAGCGCTACTGTGTCTGCTACTGCGCTGGGCCATGCATCTGATGCACTTGTAAATTCTGTTGCCGCAGTATAGCTGGTACCGTTGTGCATATTCATTGTATGTACGCCATGTCCTCTTGTAGAATCAAACAGTTCATAAGTAGCCCCTACATGTGCAGTTTGGAAAGGCACTACACCACTATATTCCGAATGGCCTGTAACAGCAGTATGCCTGATGAGTGAGTTCGAATGCAAAACCTTTCCGGTCACCGCATCTACAAACACTTTCTGGCGGCTCAGTGGTTTTGTTGCATAAATATCAAACGACCATGCAAGATGAAGTTTTCGGTCATCAGTACTGTTGATGTAGTCTTCTATCCATGCCAATTGCCCATGCGGCAGGTATGACTCTCCTCCCGGATCCTGCCACATATACTTCTCAGCACCTACATAACCAAGCGCATAATTGAATGCTGCCATTTCACTTATTGACGGTACGGCAGACAGTGTATTATCAATCTGGTAGTAGTTACCTGTAATAAAACTTACGTTGCCGTCCCTGCTCAATATAGAATAGCTGCCGTACTCCACTTTTATCCCTTTAAAATATTGGGCAAAACGGTCAGCAGTCCCTTTAAGTTTGGTAGTGGTGGAATACTGCAACTGCATCGTAGTATTAATACCATCTACGCCCAGGTACTTTTTGAAAATGTCCTGTGCCTGGCTCGCCTTCCAGTTCACATTCTGCGAGAAGGTGATAGCTGTTGGCGTATTATCGGTTTTGTTCTTTTCTATGGAAACTATATCTCCATTGCTTTTTTCTTTCGCAAAAAGGGATTTAGATGTTAAAAAACAGAATACGCATACCATCAGCGCATAGCTGATTTTTTTGGTGGGGGAAAACATAATGTTTTATTTATCAGGTGAAATTAGCGCGACTAAGGTATATTATTTTAAAATAAAACACATAATTCTCCCTTCTATAGTACAAAATGACTATTCCCGGGAAAAATATACCCCCTTTTTTTTGTAAATGAGGTATTTCATCATTAGCTTTGCAAAAAAATCACACAAAATGAAAAAAATCATTACTTCCGTAGTTGCCCTTCTTCTTGTTGGGTCTGTAGCTTTCGCACAGGACGCTAAAAAAGCTGAACCTAAGAAAACTACTAAAAAAACAGAAACTAAGACAGAAACTAAGACAGAAACTAAAGCTGCTCCAGCTGCAAAGGCTACTACGCCTTCTAAACCAGCTCCAAAAGCTACAAAATCTGACGCTACTAAGAAATAATTATTTCTTGATGGTATCTTAAAATAATAAGTCCCCACATGTGGGGACTTATTATTTTAGGCAAATCCCCAAATATCACTCGTTTGTTTCCGCATTCCATACCAGGTCTTCAAGATATTTCCGGTTGGTGATAATATTTGCCCGGTACTGGTAAACCATATCCCACCTCTTTTCCTGCGCATTCCACTTTTCAGGGATAGCACTCCAACGTATTTTTTTATCACGGTCCAGTATAAATACCTTGCTGTAAGTAGTGGACATATTGGCGAAAATTGACTCGTCAGGTAACTCCACAACATTACCACCTACAGGAAACTGGTGCGCTACATGCTGCTCCGGGAGTTCCCCTTCAATGGTGCATTCATATTCCCATATCTTCTTCAGCGCATTGTTCCCGGGCGTTGGCTCCTCCATCTTTATTATCTTCGGCATACCATCCCCGCTTCTGCAACTATTGTTATTATACAGGTACAGGTATCCGTTGTCAGACCGGCGCACACTGTGCTGCCTGCAGTACAATCCATTACCTTTTTCATCAACTCCCGGTTTATATTCCTCTCCATACGCGTTCAATACATCCCCTTCCGGGTATTTTACTTTTAATATCCTGCTGATATTCCTGAACCCTAAATACAGTACGTTATCCTTCTCATCAAAATAAAGTGAGTTTTCATGAGGTGCTATATCGGGCCGGCCACCATGAGGGCTGGTGTGGTAGTATATGTCCGAGTTCTTAAAATACTGTGCCGATCTCCACGACCATACTACATTACCCTTCTCATCATATTCAATTACGGTACCGAATGGGATGCTTATATACTTCCTGCGGCTGCTGTCTCTTTTCTTATCATCATGAAAAATAACAAAGCTGCTGTCTGCCGAGGGCAGTTGCTGGTTCCATAATTCATATTCACAACCCAGGATCATATAATGGCCGTTTATGAGCCGCGTAAATTCGTGATGGTAAAATTCAGTACCCTGCCCGCTTACCTTCCCATCGTTTGGCGCCTTCCATATTATCTTACCGTTAAAATCTACTTCATAGGCCCCATGTTCTTCATACAAAAAAGTGATCGTCCCCCTGCCGGATAGTTTCATGTCCCGCAGATTTGATTTTTCTGTTTTGAAACCATCGATGTCAGGAAGATACCACACAGGCTTTCCGTTCATATCATACAAAGACCTGTTCCCATCAAGGAATACGTAAGCATCCTTATATTTTTCCGCTTTATGTATTACCCGCAACCGCACCACATTCGTATCTGTTTCCGGAATAGAAGAAGTACTGAAATGGTGCAGTTCATTATTTCCTGAACTACTTATATTATTACTTTCAATTAATATTCTCCATGTATATTGCGCTCCGAATGAAGGGATTTCTGCTATTATTTTATTAGTTTTGTTATAACCGGAGTAGATGATGTTCTTCTTAAAGGAGTCAGTTGAATTGTAATTCCCCATTGCAATTTCTACCCTGTACTTATTTGCATTTTGTATTGGTGGTACAGAAAAACCTACCAACCTGTAATTAAGTACACTGTTCTCTTTAGGTAATGTCTGCGACTTCAATTGGATAGACGCTATCAGGCAATACACTGCGATGGCCAAAATTTTTCGCATGAAAGGTAAATTTCGAATGACCGGCAAATATAATTTAAAAATACCGGCAGTTTTCATAATAATACTCTCGGTAATAGCCGGAATGGCTTGCAACAATAATAACAACGACACAAAAGTTGTAACTGTTCCTGTTAAAGACACCACTGCGATTTTCACGCCACCCGATACAAGTACCATACCTCACAATGAATTTGGAGATATGGTACGCTATGGCCGTCAGTTGATCGTAAACACAGCGCACTACATTGGCCCTAATGGTACCGTAGGAAAATACCTTGGCAATAAAATGAATTGCGACAACTGCCATGTAGATGCCGGCACTCGCCCGTTTGCGTTCAATTATTTCAGCGCACATGCCCGTTACCCCCAATACCGCGGCAGGGAGAATCAAGTACTCACGCTTTCCCAGCGCGTAAATAACTGCATCGAACGCCCGCACAGTGGCACACCAATGCCGCTCGATAGCAAGGAAATGGTGGCAATAGTTTCCTACATCAAATGGCTCGGCGCCGATGTACCCGTGGGCAAACATGTAAAAGGAGATGAGAGCCTGGAAGTTAAATACCCGGACAGGGCAGCTGACCCGCAAAAAGGTGCGGTAATATATGCCGAGAATTGTAGCTCATGCCACGGAAAAGACGGGGAAGGCCAATGGAATGCGGATTCATCAACCTATACGTATCCGCCGCTGTGGGGGAAATATGCTTTTCAGAAAGGCTCAAGCCCATCAAGAGTGATCAAACTGGCAAGGTTCATTAAAGCAAATATGCCTGATAAAAAAGCCACCTGGCAAAAACCCTTCCTTACCGATGAGCAGGCTATAGATGTGGCCGCATTTATTAACGACGACCGCATACACCCAC
>CAIJNJ010000306.1 GCA_903821975.1 uncultured Bacteroidota bacterium | reverse complement strand
TAGAATATATATTATTGATAGAGACTCCGGAGTTGTTACCCAACATCAGTTAAATGAAATAATAAGAGGGATAAAAGAAGAAGCACACCAAACCTTATGGAACGAAATGAAAAGACAAAAAGATTGGTAATGTGGTCAAAAATAGTTGGTGATTTTGTCAACGATTATTTTTAATATTCGTCCGTCAATTTGAAGAGGAAGTAGGCTCTGCTGGAGAGCACCCTGCCAGCAATAAAATTGATCTTAAACAGTAAGAGGAGCTTCGGCTCCTTTTTTGCTTACTGGTAAGTCTTATGGCTAAAAAAACTCATTTCGTATTCTTTAGGTGCAGGTACCATTTTATAAAATTTCGCTTACTCTCGATCCTTAACCCACTATGTAATGTCAGTTTTTCCTTGAGATGCTTAAAGTAGTCTCAAGTCTATTTGTTGTATTGGGTATTGCTTTATCATCTAAGTAGTGGAACATATTTGGGATAGCTTTTACAATTAGGGTATAAGCTGCATGTAAATTCTTATGCTTATACCAGTATCTCCCGGTTTCTGTATTGAAAGAGGTTTCATTGACAAAATCCAGATACTTAACTTCCCACTGCTTCATCGATATCAGCCACAATCCACATTGCTCGTATGTACTTATACCAGTAATATCCTTTGAGATTGCCAGGAGTTCTTGTCCGGCCAAGAGTTGTGGAGAGTCGCTCAGATAGTTCCTGGCCTGCCTTTTGACATGAACCAGGCAGCGTTGTAAGATTGCATTTGGATAAGCCTTCGAAACGGCCTTTAAAATAGCTTTATGTCCATCACAGGTTACACTATAGACATCAACTCCAAGTTTTTTAAGATTATCGAGATCCTCTTTTATCTGTTTATATCGTTCCTGATCAGTATGACGATAAAGCTGGACATAACGCAAGTCATGGTCATAATAAAGAACCAAACAGAGATCATTTGGAAAATAGCTACCATCAATCAATAGATGAACCTTATTCTTACTTCGGATAGGAACCGACGGCGCTTCCGATAAAAAGCGCTTGAATAATCTTTGTAAACTACTTTGAGACAACCCACTATCCCGAACGAGGTTTTTATAAACATGGCGTTCCATTATCCATTTATAGAACCAGACGAAGCGATTATGATCTTTCACAACCTGATTATCCCAGGTAAACAAAATGCCACAATTCTTGCATTTAAATCGCTGCTTACCCTTCTGGGTGCCCCATTTTATACACTCATTGAAACCACAAGCCCAACATCTTTTTTAGAAGCCATATACAAAAATTGAAAAGGGTTTCAATTTACACAATTGAAACCCTTTTCCAGTATAGCTTTGACCTAATTTTTACCAACTATTTTTGACCACATTGTCTATTTTTTACACATCTCTAAATCCAGCATCTATCATACAGTCAACCCTTTCAGGGTTGTGTCCGGAAGTGTTTGCCAGCCGCGGGTTTCACCCGCAGTTATTCACATTAATGCCTTTCAGGCAATTTTATTTTATGTCGGATTCAGAAGTCGAAATAGTATTATTTGCCCATTCTTCTCATCACCTTCTCCACATCTTCAGGCGTATCTATACAATGACTTTCAAATTGGGTTATTACGCACTTTATCTTAAACCCATGTTCCACCCAGCGAAGTTGCTCGAGCGATTCAGCCTGCTCCAAAGAAGACACGGGTATCTTTGATATTTTTTCCAGCACATCTCTGCGGTATGCATACATACCCACATGGCGGTGATACGGAAAATGCAGATGCCAATCTTTTTCGTCCACCCCTTTTACAAACGGTATTACCATACGGCTGAAGTATAGGGCTTCCATCTTATCATTCAGCACAATTTTCACTTCACCACGGTCAAACAGTTCTTCGTGCGTGCGCACAGGTATCATTTGTGTGGCAAGCTCAGTAGTCCCATCCTTTAATACCGCGCCAAGCTCATCCACCTGCTGCGGATCAATAAAAGGTTCATCGCCCTGTATGTTGATGACGTAGGTATAATCAAGGCCCAACTGCTGCAAGGCATCCCAGCAACGATCTGTACCGTTCGCATGATGCGGCGAAGTCATTAAAGCCACTCCGCCGAATGACTCAACATGTTTTAGAATGCGATCATCGTCTGTAGCTACCACTAACTTATCCAATGAGGTGCTTTTTGAGGCCTGCTCATATACTCTTTGGATCATGCTTTTGCCCTGTATATCTATGAGCGACTTACCCGGGAAACGGGTAGACCCATACCTGGCCGGAATAATACCTGCTATCATCTGAGTAAGTGAAATCTATGAAGATGAAACAATTAGTATTTCTTCAGGTCCTGGATATCGAGCATACCAAATGGTTTGCCGTTTTCGAGAACAAGAATAGTATCCACGTTCATTTTCTTAAAGATACCCTGTGCTTCGTTCAGCAATGCATCCGCGTCAACACTGATCGGCGTTTTGTATTCGAGGCTACCTATCTTCTTACTTAAGATATTCTCGCCGTCTTTTTGCAATAAACGCCTGAGGTCGCCATCGGTAAATACACCCTTAAGGCTGCCATCTTCATTTACGATGGTGATACAACCAAAGCCATATTCGGTCATCTTCACAATAGCATCTTTAAGATTCACATCAGCTTTTACAATGGGGTTAATACCATTGATCGCTTCTTTTACACGTACGGTCATTAAGCGGGTATCGCTGAGGAACTGTTCTGTACCAATAGTAGTGAAATTATTGTCGGTAAGCGATTTCAATATTTTCAGCGGCACCGTAATAGTATGCACGCCTATGTTTATTGCATTCCGTACATGCTCGGTAGTGCGTACAGAACTGAACATGATCTTGGTATTATACCCATAATGGTCTACAGCGCTAACGCATTGCTCCACTAAAGCAAGGGCATCATGCCCCTGATCCTGCAGACGACCTACAAGCGGACAAACGTAACTGGCGCCTGCATGCATGGCCATATAAGCCTGCTGCAATGTATATACGAGGTGTACATTCACTAATAAACCTTCATTACGAAGCAATTTGCAAGCGCGTACGCCTTCTAATGATACCGGTATCTTAAAAACTGTGCGTTTAGGGTCAAGACCAAGATCCAACTGGCGGCGGGCTTCTTTCACCACATCTTCAGCAGTATTTCCCAGCGCTTCTATTTGTAGTACAGGTACCATTTTAGACAGTTTTACGATAGTGCTGTCTATATCTGTAATGCCTTCGCGCTGCATGAATGTAGGCGTAGTCGTCAAGCCATCCAGAAAGCCTAATTTAAAGCCTTCTTCAATTTCTTTGAGGTTGGCTGAATCGAGATATAATTCCATTTTTGTGTGTTTTATAAAAAGTTATCAAACGTATTTTCTAAAAAATCTTTCCGGGTCCAGTACCTGTATATCCGAAAAATAAAAATCATCCAGATCATTACTCACTATACAGGTACAATTTGAATGTAAGGCCGCATAGTACTGAAGACCATCTTCAAAATCATGTACCTTTTTATTTTGAATAGCAGAAAGCGCTTCTTTATGTCCGCAATCTGCAATATCCAAATGCTTCACTAACAAACTGATCTTCTCTTTTGCCTTAGCCTGCCCATGTTTCTTTTCGGCAAAATAATAAGCAATTGCGAGGCAAATATTCGTGGTAACAAGTGTAGTACCCGGAGTGCCTGCCATACTTAAGACCCTTGAGGTATAAATATATAACGGATACTCTTTATTAAGAACAGAAACCAGGATATTAGCGTCCAGAAAAAACCTCATTTCTTCTTATTATAGTATTCGTCCTTCATGTCTTTCCGCTTGCGGGGCGTTGTAATGTATTCTGCCTCACCTTCAGAAACCGTATGTACCCATTCCGCTACCGGAATATCCTCAATATTGCGATAGCCCCCGGCAGTAGCCTTCCGCAATAGTATCTCAGTAAGCCTGCTCAGGCTTATCCCCTGGTTTTCCGCGTAATGCTTTGCTTTATCAATAATATTCGCGTCAAAGCTCAATGTTACTTTAGCGTCCATAGCTAATTGATTTTATACGACAAAATTAAAAAACTTATACGTACAAACAAAAAATGTTATGCTAAATTTTACTGCCTGTATTTCACCTCGATAGCATGAAGCTCGATCAATGGCTTTAAAAATTCTTCTAATTTATAAACGCTCAACTGGCTGGCTGCATCACAAAGCGCTTTTTCCGGCTCTGGGTGTGTTTCGATAAAGATACCATCAACACCTGCGGCTAAACCTGCACGGCTCAGTACCGGTAAAAATTCACGTGCACCACCCTTAGCATCAGCACTTGGGATGCCATATTTGCGGATGGAATGTGTGATATCAAACACAACAGGATATCCTATCTGCGCCATGTGATAAAAACTGCGGGGATCAACAACAAGATCATTATACCCCATGGTGTACCCACGCTCTGTGAGAATGATCTGACTGTTACCTGCCTCTTCGCATTTAGCAACAGGGTGCTTCATGTTTTCAGGGGCGAGGAACTGGCCATGTTTAATATTGATAACCTTGCCTGTTTTTGCAGCAGCAACCATAAGGCCCGATTGCATACACAGGTAAGCAGGTATCTGTAGTATATCACAAACATCACCTACAGGCGCTGCATGATCAGGATAATGAATATCCGTAAGCAACGTAAAGCCAAATTGCTCTTTTACTTTAGCAAGTACTTTAAGTCCTTTATCAAGACCCGGGCCATCATAATACTTCAGGCTGCTGCGGTTATCTTTTAAGAAAGATGATTTGTAAATGATGGGGATGTTCAGCTTTGCGCTTACTTCCTTCAGCTTTTCAGCGGTCTTCATCATTATGCTCTCATCTTCTATCACACACGGGCCGGATATCAGGAACAGCTCGTCTGCACCACAATTGATATTACCTACTTTTATTTTTTTAGTGCTCATAATTTTAGTTATGTAAGTGTCCCACACCTTGAAGGTGTGGGACACTTTGTTACATTCTTTTATACAGATCTTTAATTGTATCTATCGTTACTTTTTCTTTCCAGTCTGTGCCAATGGCATGATTCCACATGTGCGGCAGATTGTAAGCTACTTCGGCCATAGCGGTAATTGTTTCATCGCTCCAGCTTTTACTCAACCCCTGCGGCAAAACAACTTTATGCATCTTAAGCATTTGGTTCAGTTCACTTACCCCTTCTCCATAATAGTCTTCAAGGTGCTGGAACGCAAGGCAATTTGCGTAGCAATGCTTTTCACCCAATATCTTAGACAGTCCGTAAGATAAAGCGTGACACACACCTACCTCCGAATAAGTAAGGCTCAGCCCACCCATCATAGAGGCAACCATCAGTTTATCGTCATTCTCCGGGGTCTGCCCTGCTTTTTCGCCAAGATATATTTCCCTGCAAAGCTTTAATGACTGCTCCGCATATGCATGGCTATAAGCGTTGTTAAGTGTACCGTTCTCAGACTCTATGCAATGAATGTAAGTATCCATACCTGTATACAACCATTTATCAACCGGCACAGAAGCAATAAGTTCAGGGTCCAGTATCACCTGGTTAAAAACGGTCCAGTCGCATTTCAAGCCAAGTTTTTTAACAGGGCCGGTAAGTACGGCGGTCATAGATACCTCTGCGCCAGTGCCTGAAATAGTAGGCACACCCAGATGGTATATACCGGGCTTCTTGATGAGGTTCAAACCCTGGTATTGCACAGAAGAACCTTCATTGGTAAACATCAATGAGATAGCCTTGGCAATGTCCATAATGCTGCCACCACCAATACCAATAACCCCGGCAGGCAAACCTTTTGATGATAAAATCTCGTCACGCAAAGTATCGATCTGCTCGGTGGTAGGTTCATGTGGGTCTACATCAATAAAACGCACCACATCGGCCGCAGACGCAGGAAGACGTTTTTCGAGGTCCTTACCTTTGAAGTAATTGTCTACGATAAAAAGAAAGAACCGGTCGTTGTCATTACGCCTTTCAGCAAGGATGCCTTCCATATTGGCAAAGCTGCCCCTGCCAAAAACTACTTTATCTATGTTTTTAAAATTCTTGTGCATTTGTAAAATTCAAAAGTTAAAAGTCAAAACTATGCGTGAACCGGCATAGCTTTCTTTGCGCAGGCAGCAATGTTATTGGCAAGTGTTTTCACTTCATCTTCTGTCCATGTACAACGGATAACGAATGAAATAAGACGACCAACAACTTCCTGTGATTTTGGCAAATGCAGGTTAGCATAATCCTGCGGCGTGCCTAAAACCTGCGCAGGGAGCGCAGAAGCTGTGCTCATCTTCTTCAGGTGATCCCACTGGTTTATGAAGTGGTACATATTGGTATACCAATAGTTAAAGCCAGCAACACCTGCTTTATTGAACTCATCAACTGTGCGCTGCGCTGTTTCCTGATCGGGCATCAGTATATTCAAAAAAGTAGCCGAATCTCCTGCCGGATCTGTAAGATGAGAGAAAGAAATGCCCTCTGTTTTAGAAAGAATATCAGTCAGCATCTTCTTATACTTCCTGTTTACCTCGCGGATATGCGGCACTTTGCGTGTTTGCGCAAGACCTACCGCTGCATGCAGCTCACTGATGCGGTAGTTGAAACCTAATACCGGGTGCTGCTCCATGCCGCGATTGTTACCTACATGGTTATGCCCATGATCTGAATATGCGTCTGCCAGCTTATAAATATCTTCGTCGTTGGTAATGAATATGCCGCCTTCCCCTGCTGTTGCTATCTTAAAAAAGTCGAACGAAAAGCTGCCGGCCTTACCAAACAAGCCTACCGATGTGCCTTTGTAAGAAGCACCGAATGCCTGGCCTGCATCTTCTACGAGGATAAGGTTGTGCTCTTCGGCAACCGCCATGATGCCATCCATATCGGCCATAGTACCACACATGTGTACCAGGCAAATGCCCTTGGTCTTTGGAGTAACAGCTTTCCTGATGCCTTCTGCGCTGAGGCACAATGTTTCGTCTATCTCTGCAAAAACAGGAATAGCGCCGATGAACAATACGGCTTCTATACTTGCTATGAATGTAAATGGCGGCACAATAACTTCATCTCCGGCACCTATGCCGGATGCTGCCATAGCAATAGCAATAGCTGCAGAACCATTAGAAACCGCATGCGCATATTTCGCACCGGTTATCTTTCTTACTTCAGCCTCAAACTCACGGGCTTTCCATATACCGTTGCGCTGCTGGTCATGATTATAACGAAACAGTATCCCTGTTTCCAATACGTCATTTATTTCTTTGCGTTCTTCGCTTCCGAATAGTTCTGTTCCGGGCATTTTTATTAAGATTTAAGTGTGCAAAAATACAGTAATAACAGCAAAATCACTTATACAATGGGCGTCAAGAGGCTATAAAACTAAATTTTAACTAATTCAGCCATTTTTCCTGTGCTATCTCGTCCATGATAGTTTGGGTAGCTCCTACATTTGTCTTCATAAACTCCGATAGAGCGTAACCAATGCCACTCCGGTATTCCTCGTCAGCTATCATTTTTTTCAGCACTTCGTTACATTCAGCTGCATTATTCACCGGGAAGACATAATGAAGAGAGACTAGTGTTTTTGCTTCCACAAATTTCTCAAATATCGGGCCAAAAATTACAGGCATACCAAACACTGCAGGCTCCAATATATTATGTATACCCCCTTTTTGAAAGCCGCCTCCGATGAATGCAATGTCTGCATAAGCGAACAAGCGCGACAGCATACCTATATTATTAATGATCAGGACCTTCTTATCCTGCCCCGTGTTTTCCGCATCCAATTCTGAGAATAAAATGTTACCGGCAAAGAGTTGCTGCACCTTGCGGATATGAGTGTCTCCGATCTCGTGCGGCACAACGATCAGTTTCCAGTTTGCAGGAAGGGAAGAAATACAATCCTTCAATACATCTTCATCCCCCGGCCAGGTGCTTCCACCTATCAATATTTTATGGCCGCTTTTGAATTTCTCTATTGGTTCCATCGGAGTAACGCTCTTTGATATCACTGAAACCCGGTCGTAACGTGTATCCCCGGACACCTTGATATTTTTATCAATACCTATAGTACCCAGCATATCGCCGGAAGCTTTATCCTGCAGGAAATAAAAACTGAAGCAGCCCAGCATTTCCCGGAATATGCCGCCATACCATTTAAAAAACGGCTGTCCGGCTCTGAACGCACCGGAGATAAGCAAGGTAGGTATCCGTTGCTTTTTAAGCTGAGTGAGATAGTAATACCAAAACTCATACTTAACAAACATGGCTAATGAGGGCTCTATTATGCTTATAAACCTTTCCGCATTTCGCCGGCTATCATGCGGAAGATAAAAGATGTGGTCGGCAAGCGGGCTGCTCTTACACGCGTCATAACCGGAAGGAGAGAAGAATGTAACCACTATTTTGTATGCCGGATATTTTTCGCGGAGCGCTTCTACCAGGGGCTTAGCCTGTTCAAACTCACCCATGGAAGAACAATGTATCCAAATCCTTTTCTCTCCTGCCAGTATTTCACTCCTGATATGTTGTTCCCAATCCCTTCTTCCTTCTATCCATTTCTTCGCTTTATTATTAAACAAAGCATATACTTTGATGGCTATGTAGTAAAGGGAAAGAAAAAGATCATACAGAAATAGCATCAACGACAATATTAAATGAGAAAAGTGCAAATATTAAAAACCATCTGCCTTGCTCACAAAAGTAAATATTTCAAGGTATTTCCTCATTTTACAGCCATCTATTTAACTATTCATATTAAAAACAATTCGGCTTATGCAGCAAAAACGGGAAACTGTTTTTCTTATCTTCGCAACAGAACATAGTATATGGCACTTATTAAATCAATTTCAGGCATAAGAGGCACAATAGGTGGTACACCCGGCAAAAGCCTGACCCC
>CAIJNJ010000305.1 GCA_903821975.1 uncultured Bacteroidota bacterium | reverse complement strand
TAGAAATTGGAAATTAGAAATCAGTAATTAAAAATTAGCAAGCACATCGGCAATATGTATCGTCTTGATAGGCAGATTGTGCTGCGTAATATATCCCTGAATATGCATCATACACGACACATCGGTAGTCACAATGTACTGCGCACCGGTATCCAGTGCGCTCTTTACTTTAGTTTGCGCCATGCCTATGGATATAGGTTCAAACTTCACAGCAAATGTACCGCCGAAGCCGCAGCAGGTTTCGCACTCTTTCATCTCCAGCAATTCCAACCCATTTACATTTGCCAGCAACTTACGTGGTCCTTCTTTTATCCCACACTCTCTCAGTGCACCACATGCGTCATGATATGTAGCTTTGCCTTCAAGTGAGGCTCCTATATCTTCAATTTTCAGCACCTTGGTAATAAACTCAGTAAACTCGTACATATTCTCCTGCACCTGGCTGCATAAGTTATGATCGGAACTGTTGTCAAATATTTTATCGTAATAGTTACGGACATACCCTGTGCATGAGCCGCTGGGGCTAACGATGTAGCTGTTGTCTTTGAAATCATGTAAAAACTTGGTAGCCACGGTTTTAGCTTCATTGCGGTAACCGGCATTAAAGGCAGGTTGTCCGCAGCAGGTCTGACGGGTATTATAAGTTACCTCACATCCCAGCTTTTCGAGTACTTTGACCATATTCATCCCGGTTTCGGGGTATAACTGGTCTACAAAGCAGGGTATAAATAATTGTACTTTCGGCATTATTTAGGAGAATAAGTGTAAAAACACCCGCTAAGATACTAAAACGATTTCTCGCAAAGGCGCGGAGGCGCAAATAAATATTTCAATAATTGGATATACTAAAACAAGGCCGCAGAAGTGAAGGATAACCAATCAACAAATGAATAGTCATATCTCATAATGGCATAATTTTAATAATACTTATGTATATTGTAGATAAGTTTCTCAATCTCGTCTCTTGAATTTTCAAAATGAGCACAACATTAGATATTGTACCGATCCGCATATCAGAGCACTACCAGGTAATATCAAGCCTGATGCATGAACTGCATATACACGAGCATATGCTTTTTGATAAGACCGCAGCATGGCCGGACATAGAAACAAGCTATATGCGGCATGTGATACAAATGCAGGAAGAGAGCGAGGGCCTATGCCTGCTGGCGTATGTAGATAATAACCCGGTGGGGTTCATATTCGGGTATGTAGAAGAGCAGGATGACAGCCGTATAGAGATACACGAAGGTAAAGAACTGTATGTATCAGATGGTTTTGTGCAGGAGCAATACAGGAGGCAAGGTATCTACAAGAAGCTAAATGAAACAATGGAGCAGCATTATATAGGCAAGGGTATAAAACGTATGATCCGCTTTACACGGGTGAATAATACACGCATGCGCGAACTACTGGAGAATGAAGGTTACGAGGTTACGAGGCTGCTGTACGAGAAATGGCTGTATTAGTAGTCATAAGTCGTGAATCGTAAGTCATGGCAAATAACTTCTTGTAAACTTACAATAAATTACTCGCCGCCGGATAATGGGAACTCAGAATTAAGGCCGCTTAAGAAAGAATGCTTTTTATGTTGCTCATGTTCTTTTTCGGCAGCAATCTCTTCTTCCGTTTTTTCAGTTTTATGATGCGGATGTGCATGGTGCGGTTCTTCGCCGCCTGATAATGGGAAATCAGCATCAATATTATCGATCGTTTCTTCTATTTTCTCTTCTATTTTTTCAATAAGATCTCCGGTCCAGGTATGGTGGTGCGGTTTATTTTCCGGGTTGTCTTTCTTTATATCTTCATTTTCGTTTGCCATATTAGTTAATATTTTGTGTGTGATATTAAATAGCAATACAATTTACGATTTTTTTCAAAACAGATATATGTCGGCGAATTATTAACAATATTTCATGTGAAATGGTAGTGTTACCGCCTGTTTATCTTCCACTTGCTTACGCCGTTAGCCAGTGCGGTGCCAGTGTGGTCCTGCTTTTTGTTCATTTCCCAAACGTGTGCAGCGAGTAAAGCAGCTACCTGTTCTTCTTCGGCATCTTCCTTAAGCAGGTATTCGGGCTTGAAATACTTTTCAATGAATTTGGTATCGAACTTGCCGGTACGGAACGGTTCGGTCTGAACAGCCCATTTACCAAACTCCATGGTGGTTTTTATGCCTTTTATGTAGTACTCATCAATAGCACGACACAGGCGGTCTATGGCTTCATCGCGGGTAGGGGCATAAGCCACCAGTTTGGCGATCATAGAGTCATAAAAAATAGGAATGTCCATACCTTCTTCATAGCCATCATCTACACGAATGCCGGGGCCTTTAGGTGGCTGATATATTTCCAGCCTGCCGGTATCGGGCAGGAAGTTATTGAGCGGGTCTTCTGTGCAGACACGTAATTCTATTGCATGCCCGGTGATCTTGAGATCGTCTTGAGTAAAGGATAGTTTATGGCCGCGGGCTACATTGATCTGCTCTTTTACAAGGTCTATGCCGGTGATCATTTCTGTAACGCAATGCTCCACTTGCAGGCGTGTGTTCATTTCGAGGAAATAGAAATTCAGGTTCTCATCCACAAGGAACTCTACTGTACCGGCTCCGTAATAGTTGCACGAGCGGGCGGCATTCACCGCGCATTCGCCCATAGCTTTTCTTATGTCGGGAGTAAGGCAACTGGATGGCGCTTCCTCGATGAGTTTCTGGTGCCTGCGCTGGATGCTGCATTCCCGCTCGAAGAGGTATGCGTAATTGCCATGCTGGTCGCCCATGAGCTGTATCTCTATATGGCGGGGAGCGCCGACGTATTTTTCTATAAACACATCATCATTACCGAATGCACTTAATGCTTCATTCTTTGCAGCGCGTATCTGTGCTTCAAACTCGGCCTCATTCTCCACAACACGCATACCTTTGCCACCACCACCGGCAGATGCCTTTACCAATATAGGAAAGCCTATCTTATTGGCCACTTTCCGGGCCTCTTCTATATCTTTCAATGGCTCCTCGGTGCCGGGCACCATCGGTACATTGAACTTTTTGGCGGCCTGCTTGGCGCCGATCTTGCTACCCATTATCTCTATAGAATGGGCGGAAGGGCCAATGAATATTAGCCCTGCATCTGAAACTGCTTTTGAAAAAGAGGCATTCTCACTGAGAAAGCCATATCCGGGATGAATGGCGTCGGCGCCTGTTTTTTTAGCAGCTTCGATGATCTTTTCTGCACGCAGGTATGATTGTGAAGAGAGAGCAGGGCCAATACAAACGGCTTCATCGGCATAGCGCACGAAGGGCATATTTCTGTCTGCCTCTGAGAATACAGCAACTGTTTTAATGCCCATTTCCTTTGCCGTGCGCATAACGCGCATAGCTATCTCGCCACGATTGGCGACAAGTATTTTTTGCATAGGGCACTAAGTTAATGAGAAATCCGGAACCTGCCTGCCGGCAGGCAGGTTTGGTATTGGGAATTTGGATTGGATTTCATTTTTTGGAATTTGTATCCTTACCTTTGCCATTCATAAACAAAAAATATTCAACATGAAACGTAATGCTACAGCCGTATGGAACGGCACAGGAAAAGAAGGCAATGGTAACCTGACCACACAGAGCACTGTGCTTAACAAAACACAATATTCCTACAAAAGCCGTTTTGAAGATGGCGTAGGTACCAATCCTGAAGAACTTATAGCTGCGGCCCATGCAGGTTGCTATACCATGAAACTTTCCTTCCTGCTGGGTGGCGCTAACTTTATTCCTGAGCAATTAGAAACAAGGTGCGATATAACGCTTGATAACGGTGTTATCACCAAAAGCGAACTGACTGTGACCGGAAAGGTAACCGGTATATCTGCTGACGACTTTAAGAAAATAGCGCAGGAAGCACATGAAGGATGCCTGGTTGGTAAACTTTATAATTGTGAGAAGGTGCTTGTATCTGTTACTTTAATTTAGTTCTGTACATTTTTGAAATAAGGAGCTGCTCCCAAAGAGCAGTTCCTTATTTTTTGTCAGCGCCTTTGTGTTTTTTATGTATCCGATAGCCC
>CAIJNJ010000304.1 GCA_903821975.1 uncultured Bacteroidota bacterium | reverse complement strand
TGGTTATACAAACTGCCTTCACAGGGGACGTAGTACTGGCAACTGCCATCCTTGAGAAACTGCATCAACGATATGCCGATGCGCAAATAGATATGCTGGTACGCAAAGGGAACGACGGCCTTTTACAAAAACACCCGTTTATCACTAACCTGCTGGTGTGGGATAAAAAGAATAACAAGAACAGGAACCTGTTGAAAATGGCGCTTCGGGTACGCAAAGAAAAATATACACATGTCATCAACCTGCATCGCTTTGCTACCTCCGGATTTATTACTTTTTTCTCGGGAGCTAAGTATAAAGCAGGCTTTGAGAAAAACCCATTTGCTTTTTGCTATACCAAAAAGGTAGCTCACGTTATCTCGGCACCATACAGTGAGAACCCAGTGCATGAAGTGCAAAGAAACCAGCAACTGATCGCGGATATAACAGATAACGAAGCTGCAATGCCTGCATTATATCCGTCTGCTACTGACCTGGAAATTGTGAAGCAATACCAGTCGAAACCGTATATCTGCATTTCACCCGCATCTGTATGGTTCACAAAACAATTCCCGGTGGAAAAATGGATAGCACTGATAAATGTAATACCCGCAAGCTATACGATCTATTTACTTGGTGGGCCAACTGATAAAGAATTGGGCGCAGAAATAAAAAGCGGAGTATCAAATGCCAATGTGCACAATCTTTGCGGCGATCTTAGTTTCTTGCAATCGGCAGCGTTGATGAAGGGCGCGGAAATGAATTACACCAATGATTCGGCGCCATTGCATTTTGCATCGGCAATGAATGCTCCTGTTACGACAGTTTTTTGCTCTACGGTTCCTGCATTCGGTTTCGGGCCGTTGCGTAGTAATGCAAGAGTGGTGGAAATAAAAGACAGGCTGTATTGCCGGCCCTGCGGGCTGCATGGCCATAAAACCTGCCCTGAAGGGCACTTCAGGTGTGCACTGGAAATAACGAATGAACAGCTACTATGGTGGACTTCGAAAACGATATAAAAAACTGCGTGAACGTGTTGCAAAAAGGCGGCACCATCCTGTACCCCACCGATACGGTTTGGGGCATTGGTTGTGATGCCATGAACGAGGCTGCGGCCGAAAAGGTCTTTGCTATAAAACAACGGCCAAAAGAGAAGAGCATGATCGTGTTACTGGCAGACGCCCGTGATATACTTCAATATGTGGCTACACCCCACCCTGATATCATTGCTATTGTAGAAAGTTTTGACAAACCAACAACTGTGGCCTATGATAATGCACTTGGCTTCCCGGCTAACGTTGTAAATAAGGATGGCAGCATAGCCATAAGAGTTGCCAGCGATCCGTTTTGTAAGGCTTTGATAAAAAGATTCAGGAAGCCTATCATTTCCACATCTGCCAATATAAGCGGGGCACCTACCCCATCCATATACAAAATGGTAAACCACGCAATTGTTACGAATGCCGAATATGTGTTAAAATACAGGCAGGATGATGATGCGATACGTGCGCCGTCACGACTCGTAAGGATTAAGGAAGATGGGGGGTTGGAAATATTGAGGGGGTAAATCCACCTATCCACCCAATATCTTAGCTTTGCAGCCGAT
>CAIJNJ010000303.1 GCA_903821975.1 uncultured Bacteroidota bacterium | reverse complement strand
TTCTAAAAAAAACCTGTCTTTATTACTAGTTTTCAAATTAAAAGGATTTTTCTATGAGGCAGTTAAAAATTGCCACCCAAATTACGAACCGCGATTCACAGGCAGTTGAAAAGTATTTGCAGGAGATCAGCAAAATATCTATGATAACCCCTGAAGAAGAGACCACTCTTGCCCAGAAGATACACATGGGCGACCAGCGTGCGCTGGAAAAGCTGGTTAAATCGAATCTCCGTTTCGTTGTTTCTGTGGCTAAACAGTACCAACACCAGGGCTTATCGCTCAGTGACCTTATCAATGAAGGCAATCTGGGTCTTATTAAAGCAGCACAGCGCTTTGATGAAACCAAGGGCTTCAAATTTATCTCTTACGCCGTATGGTGGATCCGCCAGTCAATACTACAGGCATTGGCTGAGCAAGGCCGCCTTGTACGTCTGCCTCAGAATAAGATAGGTACTTATAACAAGGCCAATAAAGCATTCATTGCCTTTGAACAGGAAAATGAGCGCGAACCCTCTACCGAAGAACTGGCCGATATCCTGGATATGAGCGAAACGGAAGTAACGAACATATTCACCAGCAATACCCGCCACACCTCGCTTGATGCACCTGTGCATGAAGCTGAAGACGTGGCTATGGGCGACCTGCTCCCCGGCAGCAGCGATACCGATGATGATGTTATGAAAGACTCCCTCCGCAACGAGATCCGCAGGATACTGAAATCACTCAGCCAGCGCGAAGCAGAGATACTTGCAGCATACTTCGGCCTTGAAGGCGACCAGGGGCCAAGCATTGAAGAAATAGGCGAAAAATATGACCTCACCAAGGAACGTATCCGCCAGATAAAAGAGCGTGCTATTAAGCGCCTGCAAAAGGCCCGTTACAGCAACGCATTAAAAGTATACTTAGGTTAAAAACCGATAAGTTATTATAAATAAGAAAGGCTATCATTATGATAGCCTTTCTTATTTATAGCGTTTCTTATTTTAATGAATGAAGCCCGGTAGAAAATATCTACCGGGCTCATCTATTAACTTTACTAACTCTAATTCTCTCTTGGATTATTTACCTGCCGTAGCTTCAGCGAAGGCAGGCGGCTCACGACTAATTTTTAGCTTTCATTACCGCACGCCTGTCTTCATGCCTGCCTTCCGCAGTGTTGTTTGATTCAACCGGCTGGTTTGCGCCATGGCCAACGACTTTCAGCCTGTGTGGATTCACACCCATTTTAGTAAGGTGTTTCTTTACTGCATTAGCGCGCTTTACAGATAATGCCTGGTTGTACTTTGGAGTACCTATGATATCCGTATAGCCGTTTATGGTAATGGTCTTATTCCTGTCCTCTTTCATTTCTTCCGCTGCTTCTTTAAGCACCGGGTATGAATCTTTATGAACAGTGGTCTTATTAAAATCAAATAGTATTGGTGTAGAGATGTCTATTTTGTCTGTAACGGTAGCTGCCGGTGGAGCGGGCGGTGCAGGTGGTGTGGGTGGCAACGGTGCAACAAGCGTGAAGTCAGCGCCGTTGGCAGTACAATTACCTGTTGTGGCCACAATACCGGTATACGTGCCTTCGCACAAGCCGCTTATAGTTATCGAATTACCGGAGTTAACAACACCCGTAAATCCGGGCTGCGCTGCACCATTCAGGTTATAACTGATCTTTACTGTTTTTCCCGCATAAAGCCCGTTAAGAGTCACCGAGCCATCGCATGTTGCAGGCATAGTTGGATTTGAAGGGTTTTGTGAGGAAATACGCATAGCAGGATCGGCCATTGCCACATCTTTACCGGCAGCAGTTCTCTTCTTGATTTTTGCGGTGATGCCCGTATAGTTACCTGCGCATAAGTTAGTGATCTTCACGTCTCCGTTTGACTGCGCAGTAGCCGGGTAGCTGGCTGGCTGGCCGCCATTCACGCTGTAGTCAACAGTTACCGGCTGGTTTGGGATCAACCCATGTAATACCATATTACCATCACACAATCCGCAATAGGTTGGCGAGCTTTGATCAATGGAAGTAATAACCAGTGGCTCACGCTTGTTTCCAAGGAAGAACCGGACACCAATATTTATACCATAAGACTGGTTAATGCTTGACTTAACATTATTCATTACAGAACTGTAGGTGCCCATGCCGTCTGTAAGACGATAACCTGCTTCAGGATTGCTCTTGAAAGGCTGCAGCATATAATACGCCCCAAAATTAAGAGCTGTATGATCAGAAAGGAAGTAATTGAACGATGGTTGAATGATCAGTCCTACCGAACCTTGGCTATAAGGCGAATTACCCTTGCGTGTGCCGGGATTCATTCCCTGGCCTACATTAAAACCAAGGGCCCTTTTTGCGTTGATATAATCCTGGTAATTACCATTTGGGTTGTTTTTCAGGAATTCCGCCTTTGTTATAAACCAGTCATTACTCGATGGTATTGTAGCATTGTCATAAACAGACACTGTACCACCATCTCCGCTGGGAACAAATTTATAGATAGCCTCATAGTCAAACGCAGCATGCGTAGTATACGCATTATTCATTTGCAGGTTGAACAGCGCCCCGGCATCAGCGGCAAAGCCCCAATGTTTGGAAAAACGGTTCTTGTACTTCAGCACAAATGGGATGTTGATGTTCGTAGAAATGATTGATTCACGGACATCGTTACCGGTCACCAGTTGCCTGTAGATATTCCCGGAGCCATCGGTGGCCTTGTACTCTACATGGTAGTTATTGAGCACCGCATCACCATGCTGCTGCATGTACAAAAACCCGGCACCAATACCGAAATGGCGTTTCTTACCGAAAAAGAATCCTAATTGCGCTTCTCCACCAAATGAATAGCCATCCCTGTATTTCAACATACCTGTATTCGTATTCAGCGTGTTAGGATAATTAGCGAATGTGTTTGGCGTTGTGAAATTCTGACTTACCAATCCGCCAAGAACGTCTACACCTATCACCCACCTCGATAAAAGGCTGTCTGCACGGTAGTGATGATTTGATTCCTGTGCAACTACCGGTGCCGAACTGTATGCAGCTATCAATAGCAATAAAAGTTTTTTCATTTTTTGTATTTTTTAAAAGTTGAAGATTTATGAAGTAGTATTTAGTTTTTAATGAATGTTGCTGCAGCTATCCTTACACCGTCACGATAACAGTTTACGAAATAAGATCCTGCCGGCAGTGCGCTGACCTCAACAGTGGCCTTATTGTCGGTTGCCTCAGCAATCGCGACCTTTTGGCCCATCATATTCAGCACCGTTATTTGTGCAGCACTATGATCCGGAGAAGTGATCACTATATTAATCAGATTGCTTACAGGGTTAGGATACATTGCCATACTTACCACAGCTTCATTTATATTCTGTATTGCTGTAGGAATATGGTAATAGGTTTTTTGTGAACAGCTGCCTGACGATGTCATCACCCAGTAATACTTGCCCGCATCAGGGTTTGTATTTATATAATCCTGGTTGATCTCTCCCGGCAGGATTGTAGAATCGAGCGTATTGGCATCATCATAACCCCACTGGTAAGAATCTTCAGTTGCCGGTGTACATACAAAGTGGTTGTTAAAATAAACCACCTCAGGTGTTTGTGCCATAGTAGTACCCACATTTATGGTTACTGTACTTTGGCTTACACACGACACACCGGGTATAGTTGCAGTAAGTGTTACATAAGCGACACCTGTATCGATAAAGCTTACTAATGAATACTGATGAAGTGTACCCTGGGCCCAAACATTCGCATTAACTGCTGTCCAGTTGTAATAAGTACCCGCTGGTGGCAATGTAGCCGCTCCAAAGTTTTGATACATAGTACCATCACAAACAGATGATGGTGCGCGTGTAGAGATCACCGGCACCATTGGTGCGTTATCTACGTTTACCTTATGGCTTGCAATGGCCGTTCCGCAGGAATTGGAAACCGAATACATGATCGTATCCACGCCTGTGGTAACACCTGTTACAAAACCGTTTGTTACGGTAGCTGTTGCATTACTGGCACTCCATGTACCGCCTGTTGTTATATCAGTCAACACTATTGTTGCACCAAGGCATACACTTGAATCACCCGTTATATTACCCGCATCAGGCAATGGATTTACGGTTATATTTTTTGTAGCTATTGCTGTGTTACATATATTGATAACGGTATAGGTAATTGTCGCACTTCCTGCAGACATGCCATCAACAACACCCGTTACCGGATTAACGCCAACTGTCAGGTCTGGGCTGCTCCATGTACCGCCTG
>CAIJNJ010000302.1 GCA_903821975.1 uncultured Bacteroidota bacterium | reverse complement strand
TGCCAGTTGTCTGTACCGTAGTAAACTTCCCACTCGAAGGAGTAGTTCCGCCTATTGCAGGCGGGGATGCAAAATATGTAGAAAAACCCGTTCCAGAGACTGTCGAGCTTGCTGATAGTGTGGTACTAGAAAGTGTAACTCCGCTTATAGTTCCTCCTGTGAACTCGACATCCCAGTAGTTTTGCCCTGCAATTAAATTACCGTCGTTACCGTCTGGCGTACGGCTCACTCGTTTTAATGCACCGATTGTGACAAGACCATCGCCCATTTTACCAGCTCCCTAAAGTAATTCGCCGCCATGTTGCGCCTGAATTATCAACACACAAATACATATACGACGCATCATAGTTAAAGTCACCAAGTCTATCATCAGTGGCAACATCTGCCGAGCTGGTAGGTACTTTTCCAACTTTGCGACCACGCATGAAGGTATTACTTAGATTATTCCAGTCACGCATATCCTCTTCACGCACACGACTTATGTAACGTAGCGCATTACCACAACTGACCGCATCATCTTTAATGTCTCTAGGGTACGTTTTCATCAGTAATTTGCCCCCTTCTGCACAAACTCCTGCCATGCACCAGCCGTCCATTCCTGACCTAGTGCTGACCCGCTCAAGGTATACATCCAGTAACGACCTCCAGCCTGAATAGATACATGTTCGGTTGTTGGAGTTACAGTATAATCAACAGAGTTCATGTTGCTTGTAGATTGCGGGAATAACCATGTCTTGACATTAACAGTTATATCACCGTTTTGTATGCTATCAGGAACAAAACCACTTAATAATGCAGTGCTTTTGCCAGAAAAACGCTTGTTAGTTGATAGAGTCCAAGCCAATGGTTGCGTATCATCATCGTAACCGTATTCGTGTCTATAAAACACATTATTGCTGTCGATCAGACGTGGGTAATCCAGTAAACAGTTCGGATATTCCGCAGCTGTTCTGTCCATTGTGTCCATAGTCCATGTAGATTCCCCGATGTTGAACCGAGCGATTCTATCGCATTCTTCGCTCTCTTGACTGGGGTAATGCCACCATATTTCATCAAAACCTTTGTTGTACCAACAGAAACACTTGCTCTTTTGTGAGAAGTTAAGGTTGGAAAACACATATTGTAGTATTGTGCTTTGTGGTTGGCTGTTAGATTGGATAATTTGTACATTAGAACCACTCCACATATAAAAGTTCTTCTGTCCCATCCAGTACGCTATTCCGTTGACAACACACCGAGCTAAAGGAGCGATAATCCCTACGGCGTTATCAAGTAGCTGTATATTCCATACCAACGGCAGACCGATATACCCGAACAAATAGGTTTGATGTTCTGTAAACAGTAGATTCTGCCCTGCAATAGGAGCGTGAGACGTAAACCGTCCCGCCCCCTCTATTTCATCTTCAAACACCTGATTTGTTGATGATGCCACCCATTGCGTAGCGTTGTTTATATCAGATGTGAATATCTTGTTATCAATTCCGCCTGCACCGAACGTCACCACAATGCCATTAGAAACAAACGCATAGTTAATGGCAGTAGGCGCACCAGATATAATGGCTGGAGCTGTGGCATTTGAACCATCCCAAATATACACATTGGTCTGATTGCCAGCCGTAGCAATTATTTTTTCAGCGAACCTATCACAAAACCAAATACGGGGATAGCGACGCCCGTTAGTGGATAACTTAGAAACACCATAAAGCCCTGCACCATAAAGCCCCATACCATAGCCTTGCCCGAAGGATTCTCTATAGTAACCCGCCGCTATTTGCTTTTGATACGTTGTGCTTGCACCACCAGCAGCAGAAACTGACGATGTAGCAACGCCAGAAGTGAATATATCGAATGAACCAGCGGCAATGTTACGAATTATAAACTCAAGGTTTATTTTTGCAGCGAGAATCCCGCCAGTGTCGGCAGCGGCAAGTATTTTTGTCCTATCTCCGTTCGCCTGTCCGTGAGACGCTGCGGTAACTGTTATCCTTCCAGTGGCACGGACTACAGACGCACCGCCTCCTGTTGTTGTGGCATTCGCAAGCGTTCCTACCTTGACCGTATAAGTCCCAGTACCTACTGAACGGATTATATGCGATGTGTTAATAGTGACCGCCGCAATGCCAGCCACTGCGCTAGAGCCAGAGAAGGTTACAGTATCACCCGCACGATATTTGCTATAATTCGTATCTGTTACCGTGATTGTACCGCTGTTTAGCGTAACCGAAAGGGGATTATTTCCTAACGTAGCATAATCTGTCGCAAGCGAATTTGCTACTGCATGAGTTGTAGTTTCAAGCGGAGTGACATTAGTAAGTAACTGACCGCTTATGGAATAAAGGTCTGTATGAGTTCCGATTAAAGTTTTTACAACTCCACTAATAGTTGCGCTGTAAATAGACCTTGCCCAACCTGTAATTTGTTCGAATCCTTCGAACGGTAAAGACGACCATCCACCGAGCTTTTGTGGCACTCCAAAGCGAAAGCGTATCTTATCCGCAAGTGTGAAGTGCTTGGTTATAGACGCAGTTTTATCCGTTGCAGGTTGCACACCAGCAAGAACACCAATCGGTTGTAGTTCTGATACTACTGTTGCCATTGTTCACGCCGTACGTTGCCAGATAAAAACCCCGATGCTTGGTTGGCAGTTATTATGTGATACTCCACCGCCTGTGTTTTGAATATTAGCATGTGAAGATAATGTGGGTAGACTGGTGTAGTCCCAAGCATTTAATGGAGAACCTGTCGCACCATTATATGGCTTTCCTACACTACCCTGTTGGCTCAATACTATATGCGTATGCCCGCTATCTGTGTGAGTATGCGTCGGCATCTCATTACTAGTCAGCGTATGGTTATATTCACCTAACTGTTGCCCGGCTGAAATAGTTTTTGATGTCACCCCGTCTGAAAATGTCCCCACGCCCAATGGCACTTGACCAGCACCAAAGGCAGTCCATGTGCCGAATCCTAACAGTGTAGCTGGATTAGTCGCAACATTGGCATTGAAATAAAGGCTACCTACAGGATACAAAGCATTCTTTATAGCATATAAAGCCGCATCTATTGTATCCAAATCATCATTGATATACCCGCCCCACAAATCTTCATCTGTAGGATCATTCACAAGTGGTTTCGCCAGATTATAATTAGTTGTATAGGTAGGACACATAGCTAACCTCCAAAACCAAAAGCATAATCCCCTACATGTTTTACTTGCAGAGAAACGTCATGATCGACGTATATCTTA
>CAIJNJ010000301.1 GCA_903821975.1 uncultured Bacteroidota bacterium | reverse complement strand
TGACTATTAGTACACTACCATTTTCTGTGTCATATTCACGCCATCTATGGTGATGGTAACGAAGTACATACCTGAAACCGGTGTTATGCTGCGTGGCAAAGATTCCTGCTGCAGGCTGTTAGGCGCGAAGGTATTTGTACCAGTATATACTACCTTGCCGGTAAGGTCCTTGATGCTGTAATTCACCACGCCACTATTACCCGTTTTGAAAACCATGTTGCAACCGGTTGCAGACGGGTTAGGGAAAATGTTGAACGAGTTAGGAGACGCTGCAAGCGCTTCCTTCACTTCTGCAGGGAAGGCATCGAAATGGATATTGTCTATATACAGGTTGTTGCCGCCATTACCGGGATGATAACGGAACCTGAAGAATGTATTAGGCCCGCGGAATGCAGCAGGTACCGCAATAGAGTTTGTTTTCCACACCGTAGCAGAAGTGGGTGCATATTCTATAGCGTAGTTGCCCTTGTCTGCAAGGCGTGTGCTGCCAAGGCCGCCAAGCCTTGTCCAGAGACGACCACCGGTAACACTCACGTCCACTTCCAGTGAGTCATAAACCACTGTTGCGCCCGAAAGGCCACTGTTGGTATAAGCACCGGTGCTGTTAAATTCGAGATACAGGTTATCAGTAAGGTCGGGGAAGTTAAATGCAGGTGTGTAGATATCGTCATGGTCACCTGTAGCATTACCTGTTATCCTGCCCGATGTATCGAAAGAGCGGTAGCGGAGGCAGGTATTATCACCAACACCGGCGCCGGTATAAAATTCCCATTTGAACGGGTTGTTATAATAATTGAACATCGGCCAGTTGCTGATATCAGATGCGCTGGCAAAAGTTTGTGTATATCCCATACCGCCTATGGTGGTGGTATCGGCCACGTAAACCGTATGTGTATTTACTATGGTATCGCTGCCCGCGTTCGAATTAGCGATAAGTGATACCGTTACCCAACCCGGTGTAGCGAACTGGTTGGTAACCGTACCTATGCTTGTAGAAGTAGGTGTAGTAGCGCCATTAGAGAAATTCCACAGCACACTGGAAATGGTATCATTCCAGCTTGCGTTGCGGAATACAAAGCTCGAAGAGTTGTTGAATGTGAGGTAATAGTTTCTCTGGTCGGTAGTGGTACCGGTAGCCCTGTTCATAATGAAATCAGCCACTGGTGGAAGATCCGGCATAGGGGCAAGTGCGCCGGTAGCGTTAAGGTTGGCTGTGGTAAATAAGTTATTCCTGCCGGCGGTTGTGCCCCTGAGCGCGGTACGCATACGCACCACCTGGCCCTTGGTGAACATTTCCTGGCAATAAGTGTAGTCCATTATATTCTGTGAGTTAACCGTGTCCGGGTAGTTGACAACAGAGTCGATAGTACCGTCAGAAGACATGTACGTTTTCATATAGCCTGTGGCACATGCTGTATCATACAAAGCCGCTGCAGTGCAACCCGATGGGTTGTGTCCCTTTGTAGGCGGTGTATCATCAACATGGTCATCGCCACAGGCCACAGCCGGGCTGTTTGTGCCGCCCCACGGGTGATACAGATTAAGTACATGGCCCATCTCGTGTGGTACTGTTTTGGCATAGTTGGCATAAGTGGCCAGGCAAATGATACCATCATAATACGGCTCAAATACAGCAGAAGACGGGAAATAAGCATACGCGGCAGCGCCCGCATCTGCAGCGCCAAATTCACTGATGAACCATACGTTCACGTATTCATTCGGTGGCCATTGTCCAAATTTAGCCTCGTCATCTGCTGCAGCGGTAAGGTAAGACTGGAAACGGACAATGCCCTTGGTAGCCTTGCCGTTAGGGTCTATCGTGGCCAGGTGCAGGCGCATATTGGGCTTGCCTATGTACGGTACAAACGGGGCAATAACACCTGATGTGTCGCCGTTTTCTTTCATGTACACAATGGTCCAGTATACCACAGCGTCGTATAATATAGAATCGTTCAGGTTTTCTGTACCGTAGTCATGGATCACATGTATCACGATCGGAATATCATAAGTAGTGGTATCGGGTGTGGTGGCAGTGGTTCTTTCTCCTATGCGCATATCTATCTGCTCATCAAATTGTTTCTGATAGGCTTCCAGTTGCGGATATTTTTGAAGCAGCCTGCGGTAATGCTCATCTGTAGAGCATGGCTGGTCCTGGGCGCGGGTTGTTGTAGCAATACATGCTATCACCGCTACTAATAAGATAAACTTATTGAACATGATGACTTGGTTTGTTTTTTAAAAGGGATTTGCGAAGATAGTAAAATTTGTTATCTGAAGGCACTTATTACAAAAAGTACAAAAAAGCCTCAAAGCATAAACCTTGAGGCTTTTGAACAAAGGATACCGATACGTTACCGTATCAGTGCCATTTGCCTGCTTTCGATACCAGCCTCTGTTTGCAAACGGTAATAGTAAGTACCGGCGGGCAGGTTATCGGCATTAAAACCGGTGCGATGCAACCCAGATGTTGCCATACCTTCAACTGGTGTAGCCACAAGTTGGCCCATCTTATTGTAGACTGTCAGTTTAACATAGCCAGCCACGGGCAGATACCACGATATTTCGGTTGTTGCCGTAAATGGGTTGGGGGCGTTCTGGTTAAGCACGGAAATAGTATTATTGGCCAGCACAGGCGTAGATGCCAGTCCGGCTTTTGCTTTGATGATCTTACCGAAACCTACTGCATTGCCACTATCACTAATATAGTTCCAGGAGCCGCCATAGAATTGTCTTGCCATCTGGCCGGAAGGGTTTACACGCCCGGGCAATACTTTCTGGGGGCATGATGGGTTGCTTGGTTCCGAACCTGCTGCCGACCACGACAGCCAGTAAGTACCGGCAGCTAATGTGGGTGCAGAAGCAAGCCACAGTCTCAGGTACATAATAGGACGGTTGGTAGAAGTGAGGCCACCATCAGCAGTAAAACTATCTCCCCTGTAGATGCCGGTGAAGCCGGTAGCTGCAAGTACATTGGTCACCGTATCGCCCCATATCACGGAACCCCCAAGGCCGGGAGCACCATCATATATCTGGAGGTTGCAGTCGAGGAAACTTGATGTAGTGCCGCTGCCGGGCTGATCGCCATAGATGATGACCGTATCAAATGTCCAGGTACTGCCGGAGGGTATGGTAAACACATCAGCCACCCAAACATCGCTGCCACGCTCCATCTGCCAGCCATTGTTGCCCATATGTGGGGCGCGGCAACTGGCAGGGGCCCCGCCATATCCTATGTCTGTGATGAATGCAGTATCAGCAAGATAAGTGGTCTGTGAGAATGCCTGCAACGATACAATGCTGCAAAGGAGGAAGAACACTTGTTTCATAAGTGAGCATATTTAAAGATAAATTATCACTCTAAGTTACAAAAAATAGATACCTATAAATAATTCTTAGCGTATAAATTTTATTCTCCCTACGTCTCTGCCTGATCCCGGCAATAATAAAAAAGCCTCAAAGTTTAGACCTTGAGGCTTAAAGAGCGGAAGGAGGCCCGAACCTGCCTGCGCTAAGCTGCGGCAGGCAAGCCCGCGACCCTCAGCTTCCCAAGCTGATGCTCATCACAACTAGAATAATAAAGCCTCAAGGCAAAACCTTGAGGCCATGAGCGGAAGACGAGACTCGAACCCGCGACCCTCAGCTTGGGAAGCTGATGCT
>CAIJNJ010000300.1 GCA_903821975.1 uncultured Bacteroidota bacterium | reverse complement strand
CATGCCACCTTATGGGAAAGGCGCTGGATGAGCTGAAAACAAAAGACATTACCTCTGATAAAGATGCTACCACGCCATAACCAATTTCCGGGCTTATAAATCTCAGTTCTGTATCGGGATGGATCATAATGAGAAATGAAGATATAAATTATTGTATTTCTCCAAAAAAATATTGGTACTTTTTTGATGGCAATTTATAATTCACATTCGCAGTTCATTATTTGCTGTTCGCTTTAGCCAATATTTCATTTGCACCTTCAAGGAATTTCACTTCCTCTTTTCCGGGCACTGCTCCGCTTGGATAACCTATGGAACCCAATGCTGAAATGGATATCTTATCTGATGTCTTATCGTGGTCCATAAAGAATATCCAAACGGTAGGGAAACCGTTTACTTTAAACGCCTGTTGCAGGCCGTTATTTTGTTTTGCTGTTTCTGGCGGCAACTGTTTGTTTCTCGGAAAATCAAGTTCCAGCAATATCACTTTATCCTGCGCCCACTTTATAAAAGCGCTTTTCGCAAAGACATCTTTGTCCAGCTTATGGCACCAGATACACCAGTCGCTGCCGGTAAATAGCGCAAAGATGGGCTTATGCGTCACTTGCGATTGCTGATGCGCCTTCTCCAGGTCGGTATACCAAACCAGCTTGCTGCTTTGTGCCTTAGCAATCCCTGAGCTAACAAGGGCAAACAAAAAAAGTACAAATGATATTTTCTTCATCCCGGAAATGATTGAATTGTTCGAAAAATGCTTTGTAATAGTATCGAAATTTGCGATCATAATAAAATTATTCGATCATTATTTTAGGTTTAATAAATGATCTTGACCACTTACCGTTTCATGGTAACGCTTGCGTCCAGCTTCATTACTGTAGCTTTATTACCATAAGCGTCAGCGCTGCTGTAGTCCTGGTAAACTACATAAGGTATTCCGACCTTGTCTATAGCAATACATGGGTATATCGCCCCACCTGCTGAAAAATCGGGGTTACCTGCGTTTACCCATTCGCGGCCATTATATTTCATTGCTGTAGCCTTTCCTTCTCCACTTGCCACATCCCGGAAAACAACATAAGGCGTTCCTTTCCTGTCTACAGTAATTGAAGTATATGGTGCATGCCCCAGAGAGATACCCGCATGGCCAACAGCTTCCCATTTGCTTCCGTTGAATTTCATTACTGTAGCTTTTTTGCCATTTCCATAATCTTCATACGCTATATATGGTATATCATTTTCGTCGATAGCAATGGTGCTAAATGTGGCAGTATCAGCAGACAATCCAGCCTTGCCAACCACAGCCCAATTGCTGCCATTATATTTCATTACCGTAGCTTTTCCATGATTGGCCATATCCTCATAAACCACGTAAGGCACCCCGCTCTTATCTATCGCTATCGAAGTATTCAGGGCGGCGCCAGCAGAAAAATCAGCATTGCCAACAGTCACCCAATCATCCCCATTAAATTTCATGACCGTAGCCATACCTTCATTACCACCATTCTGGAAAGTCAAATATGGCACACCTTTGTTGTCTAGTGCAATGGAGGTATACTGTACACCACCCTCTGAAAAATCAGGAACGCCCACTGCTATCCAATTACCGTCTTTGTATTTCAATACAGTTGCTTTCCCACCATTACCCTGATCCGTATAACCCACATAAATATCTCCATTCCCGTCTATGGCTATTGAGTTGTACATTGTCGGAGCTTGCGAGAACCCGGGATCCCCAATTGACACCCAATCTTTTCCATTGAATTTCATCACTGCTACCATTCCGGCAATACCCTCATCTGAGTATGCTATATAAGGTGTTCCTTTCCCATCTAAAGCCAGCGAAGGGAATGTTACCACCCCTTTTGAAAAACCAGCACGACCTACGGTGGTCCATGTTTGCGCATGCCCGGCATTATATGCCATAATAGAGGCAAGAACGAAACTGCTTATGACTTGTGTATTTATTTTCATGCGGGATATT
>CAIJNJ010000299.1 GCA_903821975.1 uncultured Bacteroidota bacterium | reverse complement strand
TTCAATCCAAAAGGTATTGTTATGAGGAAACTACTCACCATAGCTTTAATGCTGCAGTGCGTGATCGGTACAGGCAAGGAAAAAAAGGAAAAGAAACGCCACTACGATGACCCTAAAACTGCACGCAATCTTTCACTGTTTGCAGATTACGGATATAATATGGCAGCAAATGCCCTGCCTGTCAGCGCGTCATTGTTTTTCTCCGGCAAGTATATAGATGTCGACGCAGTGCAGTCACTCTTCAATGTGGCCAGGCTGAACAGCGATACTGCGGCTAAATATAGTATCAAACCATTCAACAATACAGAGATCGGGTTTTCATTCCATTTCAGCAGGAAAGAAAAAACAGTATCGAAAAGACTTGTCTTAAGCTCGTGGACAACCGGGTATTATCGTTACGAACGTAGCTCCCGGATACAGTTGCAAACCCTGCGCCTGTATAGCGCACGGATTGGCATGGATATGTTCAATAGCAGCATAGATATGGCGTGTATCAATAACCTGTCGCAATATGTCAATTACCAGTCCGCTGTAATGTATCTGGGTCTGTCATCTAAACGTATTTACAATGCAAAGCTGGACCATCCGCGTAAGGTAGGCATCAAGTACAACCGTGAGTTGTACTTCGATGTGCTCATGCCATCCGGTACCAGCATCGGGAAGACCACGCTGCCCTTGTCTACGGGCAATGACGTTACCCATGCTGTAAAGCGGCCTTTGGGAGGGCGCTTCGGCTGGTGCATACACAGCACCAAGGTGTTTGGGCTTTATTTCCGCTGGGATGCAGGTGTAATGCCGGGCTACCAGCAAATGGCCACCGGCAACTCATCAAAGAGCATCTTCAGTTCCATGTACACATCGTTCAACATCGGTATGGGCTTTTCTTCAGGCGTGCTGAAACATAGCCCGATTTGAGAACGTGGCAATTAAATGGTGCGGCACGTGCCATAAATACCACTAAAGTGTAATTGTGGCCTGTGAATCCAATGATAGTTTTGTGAAAGTATTAGTTCACACAAAAACTATTTTATGAAAAGGACCACCAGGCTTACCGTATTATGTGTACTGTTGATTGCGTTGGGGTCCAATATCGCCCGCGCCCAGCAGGATGAGAAAGACAAAAAGAACAATGACCCCTATCATATAAGGCCATTGAAAGTACAGTTGCTTATGCTCACAATGGACGGGTTTAATTTCGGATGTGGCCTGCAAGCCGATTATCATTTTAAACACGCCGTGGTTGAAGCGCAGTGGAGAAAGGCGTTTTACTGGACGATCGGCGGCATCCCTGATCCGGGCGATACAAAGAATGCCACCACCAATTCATTGCATAGCTTCAGCAATTATGAAGCCGATGGAGAATATTATTTTGCAGATTATCTCGTCGAGAAGAAATTCAAGAACATACTAAGTCAGAACAGCTATTCCTATACTTACAATTACGGTTACGGAAAAGTGAGAAGGATATTTGCCGTAAAAGCTGGCGTTTTTGTGTCGTCTGGTTTTGTTGCTACTGACTCAGCCGCACATTTTAACACGAATTACACTACCACCGGCTTTGCTGCAGGCATTTCACGTAAGCGCATAGATAAAGTAAAAAGCAGCCGCCACCACGATGGCGTGCGTGAAACATATCTGCAGATACTGGATGGTACCACCTCACTGGAAACCATGAAGCTGAAGCCAAACCAGGGGGCGACACCTGCAACGGCATTTAAAAATATTGGCTGGCGGCTGGGCGGCCAGCGCTATGGAGAGCACCTGTATGTGGGTTGGGAAATGGGTGAGCGGCCAGGGCTTGTAAATCCGGACAAAGGTAAAGCGGGCATCCCTTTTAATTATTTCCTTATCAGCTTTGGCATCACCATTTATGGCAATGAAAAATGGAAATAATGGTTGATGGCAATTAGATATTAATTCAAATAAAAAACAATTTTCCTCACAACAAAAAACAACGATCATGTTCAAGAAACAAGTATTACTCGCCGGCTTCCTGTTGTTGTCTGTATTGTCTAATGCACAATCAGGTAAACCATTTTATTACGAAAGCATCAGTAATGACAGTAAATCCATTGATTTCGTTTTTGGCTTTTATCCATCCACTTATAGCTACAACGAAACAAAAGATGTCGATGGTTTCACGAGCATTAAGACAGCCGTTATCAATAATGCCAAAAGAAACGACCTGAAATGGAATGATTACAAGATCATGATCTTGTTAAGAACAGGAAAAATGTTACGCAGCTATTCCACGGTTGCAAAAGATGGCGATTATGCCTGTAACTATACTGTAGATGGGGGCACTACCCACTACCAGTATTTCTGTTTCCACAACAAGTTTACAAATGAAGATATTGACAAGGTATGGCTGATTATGGGCGATGACCAGATATTTAATCTTATATATGATAAAAACGATGACAAATAGGTCTTATTAGATAAACCCGGATCGGTGTTTTGAAGGTTGCATTATGAAAATGGTGCAACCTTCCTCTATAACCATAACTAATTGCCGTATTGAGCGCTTGCGGAGCGCTTTCTGTAACTTTGTGGTATGAATTGGATAATGCTGACAGAAGAATCCCAACTGGATCAAATTAAGGAACAGAGTACACAGCAGCCTGTCGTTATATTTAAGCATAGCACCCGTTGCTCCATCAGTGCAATGGCAAAGAACAGGCTGGAACGTGAAACCCCGGCTGCAAATACGCTGTTTTATTATTTAGACCTTATCCGCTACCGCTCTGTATCAAACAAGATCGCCGAAAATTTTCATGTGCACCACGAATCACCCCAGATACTACTCATTAAGAACGGTGAGTGCACCTACGAAGAAAGCCACAACGGTATAAACATGGCAGACATCACAACCCAGGGTGGAATTTAGTTATTAATAATCGCGGGCATTTTCAAATTTGCACATTGCCAAATTAAATCTCCTATCTCTACCTTCTACAACGTTTTTTTTGACAGCCTAAAAGATCAGGGCATTTTCAAATTTTCAAATCTGCACATTTTCAAATTAAATCTCCTTCCCCTTCCACCTGCCGCTTCTCAGGTACAGGCTGGATGCGATCAGCAATGCCGTCCAGTATATGAACTCTGATCCCCAGCACAGGTAAAGATCACTGTGCCATTGCCGGATCACAAAATAGCAATACACAAGATAGCTGCCCACACACGATATCTCTATCGTCAGGTTTACCAGCGTATTCCCTGTACCCACCACGCCGTTGAACACCACCGTCGCCAGCGACATGATCAGTGTTGCCAGTACTATTACCCTCAGGCTCGGTAGCGCAAACGATATCAGGGAAAGATCATTTGAGTAGATGGAAAGGAACTCATGGGAGAATATCAGCAAAAGGCTGCAAACAACGATTGCATAGGCCAGGCTCAGCTTGCATATCTTCAGGATGATGGCGGTTACGTCTCTTCGCCTGCCCTGGCCTATCAGGTTGCTCACCATTGTATTGCAGGTGGTCGCCAGTGCCCATGTGCCCACACCCACTATCCCGAATATATTGCGAAGCACCTGTGATGCCGCCAGCGATTGCCCGCCAAGGTGCTCTATGAATACAAAAAATACCAGCCACCCGCCAATGCTGAACATGAATTGCACAATAAGTGGTGATGCAACACCCAGCGTGCGCTGAGATAAGTAGAAGTCGAAGTTCCGGAAATTGAACACCGGGTATTGCCGGTATAATTTATGAGCGAAAAACAAACCCACCATTGTTGCGCAGTAGGCAACCTCTGCTATAACCGATGCCACTGCCGCACCGCTAAAGCCCAGGTTTGGAAAACCAAACTTGCCGAATATAAGTGTATAATCAAAAAAGACATTCACCAACGTGGCAACCAATGAACCATAAATAAGCACCCGCGATCGGCCAATAGAAATAAAGAACGAACACAACAGTTGCGTAAGCATCAGGAACGGTAACCCCCATACACGTATGTACACAAAATTCACGCTAAGGGCAAAGTTGGTGTTATCATTCAGGCTATAGCCAAACAATATAGGCACAAACCAAAGTGTGATAAGCATTAACCCCAGTGAAAACAACACAGAAAGCATGGCCCCGTTGGTAAGTATTTGTGCCAGCCCCTTGGTGTCTTCCTCTCCTGCACGGCGTGCCATCTGTATTTGCATGCCGCTGCTCAGGCCATAGCCGATCATTGACAGTATCAGGTAAAACACCCCGGTGATACCATTTACACCCAGCTCACGTAAGCCTAATCTGCCCAGGAACACCGTATTTGTAAAAAAGCTCAGTTGCGGGATAAGGAGCGCCAGCGAAATAGGCGCTGCCAGCTTTATGATCTGCCTGTTTGTGGCAGCTACGCCTAATTTGTTCCTGTGCTCGGATAAACTCAAAATATTTTATTTTTTTTAAGCGGGGTTAGCAAAAAAATACATGCATAAAACCCCTCACATAATGAATACTTTCGCAAATTTATTCTATAATTGTGTGCTTTTATATGGGTACCATTAATTATAATACAAACGAGCAGGTTTACAACGTACGGGAAGACGATACTTTATCGTCCAGGGTAGCCCTTGTTATTTGCGTATTAGTGCAGCGGGGCATACTTATGGCCGGTTTTAGCATCAGCAAAGAACTGCTTACTATACAATATAAAGGCTACAATAAAAATAAGCCCGTATGGGAGCTCGACTTTTTTGAGCATGTTTTTGCCAATGAGCCCATTCTGGCTATAAAGGAGAAAGTAAAAGGGGTATTTATTTGCAGCGATAAGAATATCGTAGTACCCAATGAGCTGTATATAGAACAGGAAGCTAAGAACTGGCTCAAGCACATTCATTTTGTAGAGGCCGGCGATGTGATCACGTCTTACCCGCTTACAGACGAGAAAGCTAATTTTCTTCAAGCAGTGCCGCTGAACATTACGGAGCTTATCAAGATCAATTTTAAGCATGCAGAAGTACTGCCGCTCTCTATATACCAGTTCCGCAATCCGCAGAAACATCCGTTGCATTTGCAGTGCTGCCTCAGCCACGAGCAGGTATGTATCTCCATGCATAACAACAGCCAGTTGCTGTGGCATAAGGTATTTGGCTACACCAGTGCAGAAGACATAGCATTTGCAATAAACCTTTATTGCAAGGAAAATAATATAGACCCGGCCGGCCTCAGTGTTATGTGCAACTCACTAAGCGCAGCAGAGTTCGATCGTATCAATGAGCTTACCCAGTATTTTCCGGCTATAAGCGCGGGCAATGACCGTACCATCACTACAAGCTGGGACCCTGCAATATCACTGGCCCACCAACTTTTTGCATGCGTATCGTAGGTGGTACATTCGGGGGCAGAAGGTTTCATCCGCCGGCACGTATACCTGCAAGGCCCACAACAGAGCTCGCCAGGGAAGGCTTGTTTAATATGCTGAACAACAGTATGGACATGGAAGGCATCAAAACACTCGAGGTTTTTGGCGGCACCGGCAGCATCACTTACGAGCTGGCTTCTCGCGGTGCAGAAGATTTTACCATTGTTGAGCGCGATCCTGCCAGCATCGATTTCATAAAAAAAACAGCCGCAGCGCTGGATATTGCCGAAAAACTGCACATTATACGCGGAGATGTGTTTAAATTTATGAAACAATGCACCGACCGTTTCAACTTTATCTTTGCAGATCCGCCTTATGCGCTGCAAAATATGGATGAGTTGCCGCTGATTGTATTTGAGAAGAACATGTTATTGCCGGGAGGTATTTTTGTGCTGGAGCATACTACGCGCAATGATTATCAAAACCACCCGCGGTTTCAGAGAATGAAAAACTACGGTACTACTATATTTACTTTCTTTACGCAAACAAACGAATAACAATGCAACGCATTTGCTTATTTCCCGGCACTTTCGACCCCATCACACTGGGGCATGTGGATGTTATAGAACGTGCTACATCCCTCTTCGATAAATTGGTGATCGGCATAGGTATCAACTCTTCAAAGCAGCCGATGTTTACGGTAGAGGAGCGCTCCGAATGGATAAAGGAGATATACAAAAATGAGCCACGCATAGAAGTCGCCGGTTATGAAGGCCTCACCGTCGATTATTGCAGGAAGATAGGCGCGCAATACATACTCCGCGGCATTCGCTATGTGAGCGACTTTGAATACGAAAAAGCAATAGCAGATATGAACCGTATGCTGGTGCCGGATATTGAGACCATCTTCCTTACCTGCTCCCCATTATACTCTACCATTTCATCTACACTTGTCCGCGATGTGATACGCAATGGCGGCAATGCAAGTATGTTCATTCCTAAGCAAGTGAAATACTGATATTTACTTCAAGAGCCAAGTAAGCCTGAAAGGCTTAAATATTAATAGCCCTGAGTGAAACTCAGGCTATGATAATGTTTTATCGCACAACCCCAAAGGGGTTGAATGTGATTTCAAACCGTTTCGATATTAAAATCAAACTTCTCAGAGGCGTCATTGCGCGGAACATCGCTTGGCTATCTGTGCACGGCCGCGACAAAGCAATCACGGAATACCTGTAGAAAATAATGTGGTTTAAATGTCTTTTGAGATTGTATATTCAACTGCATCACTCCTTAATAAAGTCATAGTGCACATTCCTGTACGCTGGCTGCCCTACATTATTCTTTAACTTCTGAAAGGTCTGGAACGGCCCCTTGGTCACAAACATATTGGTGAGCCACGCAGGCACAGAGCCTGCGGGGTCAAAACTCACTGTATAAACTATTTTTATCAGGTCTTTACCCAATGATGTCACATCCCAGTGTGCCGATGATTTCCGCACACGCACTATGCCATCTTTTACAGGCAGCATATCCGGCTCTGAATGCGAATCGATGGTAAGATGCTCCGGTGACGTCTGGTTCACTGTTATATGCGCTATATAATCCCTGTCGGTATATGGCCATGGCACGTCTACTTCAGAGTGGAAAATAAACTCATTAGGCTTTATCACTTTTATTACCTCAGCAGATTTACTGCCATACACCCATTCATGCTGCTTATTGATATCCATAAGCAGTGCTACCAGTTGAGATGGAGAGGCCTTTACCGTACACTCCACTTTTATGCATTTAAAAGCAGAGCTGTCTGTACTTGCTGTAAATACCTGTATGCCGTCCTCATCCTTCTTCAGTTGCCACTCCGTCTGAGCATATGAGCTAAAGCAGGAGAAGGATAGCAGTGCTAGCATCAATCCTCTAATTTTAATATGTTTCTCGCGATTCGGCATAAATCAACCTACATAAATTTACAAAATTTATCAATATGATAGGCGAAATGAGTTGTTAAATCTATGTGTCCCACACCTTGAAAGTGTGGGACACATAATCGACAAATAATTATAGCATCAGCTGTTCTTCCTTTCCATTGCCTTAAATCGATTGTACCTATGTGTTTCCTTCTCTAATCTCAGGATCAATAAATAAAACACAGCACCGTCATCTATCCAGCCTAATACAGGTATATAATCAGGCACCAGGTCAAAGGGGAATACGATATAAGCAATGGCTAAAATGGTCAGCGCATTTGTAAGGAACGACATTCGGTAGTGGCCATTGAATACCTCGCGCAGCATTTGCCACAGCGTTTTCCTGCTGCGAAACAATCGCCATCCATGAAAAAATTTGGTACGTGCAGTAGTAAATTTTGACATCGCTGATATTTACAGCAAAGTTACCGGCCTCATTGTTGCAGGCCTGTTAAGGGAATGAACAAGGAACGTTAAAACACATACTTATTAACCTTTCAACCAATCAACTTATTACCATTTTAGCCCTGCCACAGCCAGCACTTCCTGTATTGCAGCATAAGATTTGGTTGCAAGCGGTGCCATGTCTTTTTCACTTACCCAGCGTGCCTCAAGTATGTTTTCTTCTTTTTGGGGTTTTAGTTTGTCGGCAGAGGTGCCTTTCATTCTATACCATACAGAGCGTTTGAGTAACTGCTCATTATTTTGAAAATAGATGTGGTAGGTATCACAGATTTTTTCACCAAGGGATAGCGTTTGCAATCCTGTTTCTTCGGTCACCTCACGTAGGGCGCAGTCTTCTATTTTTTCACCCGCATCAAGCTTTCCTTTTGGCAGGTCCCACTTGCCCTTTCTGAAGATCATCAGGAAGTCATTTTGCTCATTGAATACAAGCCCGCCACCGGCATCTATTTGCCGGTACATAGCATGTAGTTGGGTCAGCAATGAATCGGCGGAGATGTCTTCTATGATGGCGCCCTTTGTGCCCGGCCTGTCCATATACTGTAGTGCCTGTGTAAAGCTGCGCAGCGATGCCCCGGTAAAAAACTCATAGTCTTCCGCTGTCGGGTCATGGCTTATAAATGCTTCTTTATCAGTAGTAAGCACCAGCGGTTTATCATTATAATATACTTTTTGAAAGAAATTCATAGCGCTGTTTTTTGAAGGTTTGCGTATTTGACGTAGGTTTGAGCGTTATGAGCACTCCAAAACATTTTGCCGAAAAACTGTTGCAAATTAAAGCATTGCAGATCAACCTGCAAAAACCATATACCTGGGCATCCGGATGGCATTCTCCTGTGTATTGTGATAATCGCAAAGTATTATCATTTCCTTATACCCGCGATTTTGTAAAAAGCGAACTAGCCAATATGATCCTCGACAAATTTCCCGATGCCGAAGTGATCGCCGGCGTAGCTACTGCGGGCATAGCGCACGGTGTTATGGCAGCAGACCTGCTTAAACTTCCTTTCATATACGTGCGCGCAAAGCCTAAGGAACATGGTATGGGCAACCAGATTGAAGGTGTTCTTGAAAAAAGGCAGAAGGTTGTAGTGGTGGAAGACCTTGTATCTACAGGCAAAAGCAGCTTACAGGTAGTGGATGTATTGCGTGAGCAGGGTGCAGAAGTGCTGGGTATGTGTGCACTCTTTACATACGGCTTCCCGGTGGCAGATGAGGCGTTTGAAAAAGCCGGCCTGCCACTTTATACGATCAGTAATTACAAAGCCCTCATGGAAGTTTGCGAAGAGCAAAAACTCATTACCCCCGAACAAAAAGAAACACTCGAACAGTGGCGCGTAGACCCCGGTAACTGGATGAAATAATGCCAACCTCGCATCCCAAAAGGATATGAGAACTTTGCGACTTTGCGACTTCGCGCCTTTGCGGTTAAACTATTAGTTGTATTTGAAATTAAAGGGGCAGAGACATATTGTACCTACACAAAAAAAGGATAGCTTATGGCTATCCTTTTCATGTACACTATGTTAAACTTTTTACTTTTGATTTTTGAATTTTTACTTCTTTATGCGCTCACCATATCCACCGCAGGCGCTGCAGAGCGTATCTCTTCATTTGCCTGGTCAGCGTATTTCGCAAAGTTCTTTACAAAAAGGTGCGCCAGTTCGTTAGCTTTTTTGTCATAAGCAGCCTTATCTGCCCATGTGTTGCGAGGTATCAGAATTTCTGCCGGTACATTTGGTACTTCGGTCGGCATCAGTATACCAAAAACAGGATGTGCTTTGTAATCCACGTTAGCCAGTTGACCGTTCATTGCTGCGGTGATCATGGCGCGGGTATAGCTAAGCTTCATACGGCTGCCGGTGCCATATGCGCCGCCGCTCCAGCCGGTATTCACCAGCCATACGTTCACATCTTTGTGCTCTTCAAGCTTCTTACCCAGCAGTTCTGCATACTTGGTAGGGTGCAGAGGCAGGAACACGCGGCCGAAACAAGCAGAGAAAGTTGTTTGCGGCTCGGTTACGCCTACTTCTGTACCTGCTACCTTAGCAGTGTAACCACTAATGAAGTGGTACATAGCCTGTGCCTTTGTAAGCTTCGATATCGGCGGTAATATGCCGAACGCATCACAGGTAAGGAAGAAGATATTTTTAGGAAGGCCGCCGTAAGAAGGCTCTTTCGAATTTACAATGAAATTGATCGGGTATGCAGCACGGGTGTTCTCGGTAACGCTTGCATCTGCATAATCTACTTTATTGGTGCCGGGGTAGAACTTAATGTTCTCCAGCAGTGCACCTGGTTTTATTGCTGCAAAGATTTCCGGCTCTTTTTCAGCGCTCAGGTCTATACATTTTGCGTAGCAGCCGCCTTCAAAGTTAAATACCGTCTTATCTGCCCAGCCATGTTCATCGTCGCCTATTAGTGCGCGGTTAGGATCAGCGCTTAACGTTGTTTTACCAGTTCCGCTCAGGCCAAAGAATAACGCTACATCTTTGTTCTTGCCTTCATTAGCAGAGCAGTGCATGCTCAGCACTTTATGCTGGTGCGGCAGTATGAAGTTAAGTACACCAAATATGCCTTTCTTCATTTCGCCGGTATAGGCCGAGCCGCCTATTAATATGATCTTCCTTGTAAAGTTTACTATGGTAAAGTTTGCCTGGCGGGTGCCGTCATCAGCAGGGCTTGCTATAAAGCCCGGAGCCTGTAATATCAGCCAGTCGTGCTTTTGTGTTTCTATTTCCTGTGTTGTTGGGCGCAGGAACAGGTCGTTGCAAAACAGGTTGGCCCATGGTGTTTCGTTTACCACCAGCACATTAAGCCGGTAAGCAGGGTCTGCGCAGGCATATGAGTCGCGCACCCACACTTCCTTACCTTCCATATACGCACAAACCTTGTTATATAATTTATCAAAAGTTTCCGGCGCCATAGGTATGTTCACATCACCCCAGTCCACACTATGCTCTGTCAGTGCATCCTTCACGGTAAACTTGTCTTTTGGCGACCGTCCGGTGAATTTCCCGGTACTTACACAAAGTGCACCCGTATCATTCAGCACGCCTTGTCCCAGGTCCAGCGCTTTCTTTACTAATGCTTCAGGGGAAAGGTTCCAATGTGCAATACCTACATTAATACCCAGGTCAGACAATTTTACTGACGGATTCTTTTTGCCAAATTCTTGCATACGTTATCTTTTTATGAAATAAAATATTAGGCGGCAAAAATAATACTAAATGCTGTAATTCAAGAGTATTTTATCCACCGCCAATCCCTGATTTTGACCGGCATATACATAGATTGTATCTATAGTCTGAATATATATGCAAATTAATATTTCAGGTATCTGAATTTAGCTAAAAAAGGATGTGCCACTCCTCAAAGGAGTGGCACATCTAACATCTAAATAGTAGTGTATTTATTTACTGTGAAGATCGGCGGCTCAGTTACCATTCACCATGACGGTGTATGTGATGCCAGCGGTAATGCTTGCGGTGCACATAATAGGTCTTGCGGTTTTTGTAGCGCGTCCATCTGCCTTCAAAACAACTGCTTAAGTTCACAAGCAGAAGAAGCAACGCGATCAGTCTGAATATTCTATATTTCATAATAAGCTATGTTCAAAAGTATTGAATCTCCTGATTCTTCCGCTAATATCGGGCAATTTTTTTTTATTTTCTAATCAGCGGCCGCTTTACTTCAAGTCATCACCTGTTTCCGCCACTCTTGCAGCCGGTATTTCTGCTGTTTTCAGCAGTAACAGGTCTGCCAAAACCACACACCATGCTACGATACATGGAAATGCTTTTATTTTATATGGATAAATAAAGTGTTGTTTCACATACATTGGGAAAAGGTCCGTAGTGCCAAGACAAGTGAAGATCAGTACCATCCATAGCACCGCCATCCGCCATTTAGCCTTAGGCATCGCATAATACCATATACCCACCCCGGTTACCGCTATGATATAGGTTGGCGATTCCGCCTTGTGGTTAAAGATGATCACCCATATAAGCATTGATGCCAGTATCAGCAGCCGGTATACTTCATTCTTGTATTGGTTTATTCGCACGAAAGGTATCAGGAACAACAATATCCCGATCACAGTTACATACGTCTTGCTGTTTTGTATCCCGAACCAGCTCTCCAGCCACCCGGCCACCGATAGCCCGGTAGATGAGGTTGCATCCGCTATCATCAGGTCGGCCCAGTTGTGGTATTGCCACACAAGTGTATGAAGTGGCGTAACCGTTAATGGCAGTGCGGCAAAAATGATGGTCCACATTACCGCATAACCAACGAATTTCAACTTGCCGGGGTAGAAAAGGAATAAGCAGAACCCTATGGCGCCATACACTTTTATGTAGGTGGCCAGTACCAGCCATAGTGTTGCCCACATGAATTTACTATGCTGCATGCACCCATATGCCGCAATAATGAGCGCGCACATAAGGCCGTTGCTCTGCGAATTGGAGAAACAGGTTAGCAACTCATTGGCTACGAACCACATTAGTATGCTTTGTGCCTTCGAGTTAAATGGCAGCATCCGTATCGCGAAAAACAATGCCACCCCGTTTAGCAGGTTCCATATCGATAGGCCAATAACATTGGGCAGGTATGCAAGCACTCCCATCAATAGTGCAAAGGTTGGGCTGTATTTATAAAAATCCCAATGCTGTGCAGGATAGATAGTGTACAGGTTTGTACCATTCACCAGGTGAAAGAAGGAATACTTGAAGATCATGTAATTGTTATACTCGGTTAGAACGTTCGTTTGTCCTATAAACAGGTTCATATATTCCGGACGGTTCATTATATCATTCGGGTAGGGTGGTTTTGGCAGCGTAAAAGGATGTGTACCTAACAAGATAAGCTGTATAGATATAATTATCGCAGCAACAGAAAATACCAGCAGCAAAAATTCCGGCTTAAACAGTAATTTTTTTATTGATTGCCACATTCGGTCGCAGTTTACAAATGCCAATTTACAGTTTGCTGCCCACATTTATAAATTATAACACGTAGACGCAGAAATAAATTTCAGAGCTACATCATTACCAGTTGCCCCGACCTTTACGTCAGGGATGAAATACATGGATAGAACATGGCTTTAGCCAAAATGTATGATCAGAGTATTTTGAAATTTCAAGAACGTTAAACCCATTATAATACTGTTTTAACACTAAAGGCCGGTATCGAATTAAATAAGCCTGAAAGGCTTAAATGTTAATAGCCCTGTGTGCAACTCAGGGTACGGTCACAGTTGCCCCGGACTTTAGGCCTGGGGATAAAAGATAAAATAGGTACACACGATCAGGATATTATAAAATTTCAGGAACGTTAAACCTGGTATCGAATTAAATAAGCCTGAAAGGCTTAAATGTTAATACCCCAGAGTGAAACTCAGGGTACGATGAAATTTTTATTGCACAACCCTGAAGGGGTTGAATGTATGGAACATACCGGATTTAATTGGTACAATAATGCATCAATAAAAAGCCCCCGGTTTTACCGTGGGCTTTTTAAATTTCAAAATATTGCTGCAATTACATCCTTTCTATCACTATCGCGCTTGCACCGCCGCCGCCATTGCAGATACCCGCTGCGCCATACTTGCCGTTGTTCTGGTTAAGCACGCTGATAAGTGTGGCGATAATGCGCGCACCGCTCGCACCCAATGGGTGACCAAGAGATACCGCGCCGCCGTTCACATTTACCTGCTCGGGTTTCAGGTTCATTTTTTGTGTATTCACAATACCTACTGAGCTGAATGCTTCATTAAGCTCAAAGAAATTGATATCCTGCATTTTCAGTCCTGCTTTTGCTACTGCTTTTGGCACTGCTATAGAGGGTGAAGTGGTAAACCATTCCGGGGCCTGCTCTGCATCTGCATAGCCTACTATTTTGGCTATCGGTTTAATGCCCAGTGCTTCTGCTTTTTCTTTGCTCATCAGCACCAGTGCGGCAGCGCCGTCGTTCATAGTGCTGGAGTTTGCTGCGGTAGCAGTTCCTTCTTTTGAAAATGCGGGGCGCAGTCCAGCCATCTTGTCAAACTTCACATTCCATGGATCTTCGTCCTTGCTTATTTTTATTGCGTCTCCTTTTTTCTGGGGTACTTCTATTGCCACTATTTCGTTGTCAAATTTGCCCGCATCCCATGCAGCCTGGCTGCGTTTGTAGCTGGTTATCGCAAATTCGTCCTGTGCTTCACGGCTTATGTTGCACTCACGTGCACAAAGGTCAGAGGCATTGCCCATTGCATAGTTATGATATACATCTGTAAGGCCGTCTTTTGCCAGGCCGTCAGTAATAGTTACATCACCGTATTTATTGCCCCAGCGCTGGCTGGCATTATAGAAAGGTACATTGCTCATGCTTTCCATACCGCCTGCTACTACTACGTCGGCATCACCCAGCATTATGGCCTGTGCACCCTGCATCACGGCTTTCATACCGCTTGCACATACTTTATTTACGGTCGTGCACGGCACATTGTCCGGTACGCCTGCAAAACGGGCTGCCTGGCGTGCAGGTGCTTGTCCTAAGTTGGCTTGTAATACACAACCCATCAGTACTTCGTTCACTTCATTAGCGCTAACGCCTGCTTTTTCCAGCGCGCCTTTAATAGCAAGGGAACCTAATTTAGTTGCGGAAAAATCTTTCAGCGCTCCGCCCCATGCACCTATAGGTGTGCGAACTGCCGAGACAATATATACTTCTCTCATAAATGTTTTTTGTGGCGCAAATTTACGCAAAAAACAGACCTGACTATTAGATTTTAAAATGTATATTTTGTTTGGGTAGAATATGATGCATTTCTTGGCCTTCCGTATTTCCCCGGCCGGCAATAAAAAATCATTTTTATATAGCTATTTTTGTCCGTGTAAATTTTTTCTATGAAAGTTGGGATCATGCAGCCTTATTTCCTTCCCTATTTAGGCTACTTCCAGCTTATGAGCATCTGCGATACGTTTGTGGTGTACGATAACATCAAATTCACCAAAAAGGGCTGGATACACCGAAACCGGATGTTGCTCAATGATAAAGACCATATGTTCAGTATCCCGCTCAGGAGTGATTCCGATTTTTTAAATGTAGATCAGCGTTTTATCGGCGAAAACTTCGACAAAGAAAGAATGAAGATTCTTGGGCAGATCAGGTCGGCATACGGCCGCGCCGTTTGTTTTCATGAGGTTTATCCCCTTATCGAGGATATTTTTATCGACAACGAGAAAAATCTGTTCCGGTTTATATACAATTCACTCGTGAAGATTAAAGAATCTCTCTCTATTACTACTCCGTTGGTAATATCTTCGGAGGTAGCTATCGATCATGATCTGAAAGGGAAACACAGGGTAATGGAATTATGCAAAGCGTTGGGGGGCGATACCTATATCAACCCTGTGGGTGGTATGGAATTGTATGATAAGGAAGAGTTTAAAGCAAATGGTATAGATCTGCATTTTCATAAAATGCGCGCAGTAACCTATCCGCAATATGGCGATGCTTTTATACCTTCATTATCCATATTGGATGTGATGATGTTTAATCCTAAAGAAAAGATTCAACAACAGCTAAAGGAATACGACCTTATTTAAAAAAGAAAGAAAGCCAATAAGCCCTGAAAGGGCGCAATTCAATAGCGATGGGTGCAACCCATCGGAAAAAGGAAAAAGCACAATAGCCCTGAAAGGGCGAGATATAATAGCGATGGGTGTAGCCCATCGAAAAAGGAAAAAGAAATAGCCCAAGCCCTGAAAGGGCACAATATAATAGCGATGGGTGTAGCCCATCGACAAAATATGTGGGTCTAACCTATCGGAAAAACAACAGAAACGGTCATGAAAGAAGCAGGCGGTTATTTTCAATTGGAGTTGAACAAAGGCGGGTATCATTACCATGATACACCCTATGTAACGAAAAGCGGCCGCGCTTCGCTCCATCATATCCTTGCTCATATAAAGCCGTCTCTTGTCTATGTACCCTTCTACACCTGCGATACCTTACTGGAGCCGTTCAAAAACGCAAACATTAAGTATCAGTTTTACAGCATCAATGCCTTATTGGATCCCGTTACAGCTATCGACCTGAAACCGGGTGAATATCTTTTGTACATAAACTATTTTGGTCTCAGGGATAACACGGTAGCCGCGCTATCCGAAAAATATGCCGATCGGCTCATAGTCGATTGCACACAGGCGTTTTTCATGAAGGGTAATGGAAGATCCTGGTTCTTTAATGCATGCCGTAAGTTTTTCGGTGTTCCCGACGGTTCATACCTATACGCACCAGCGGGTGTAAAGATTATCCTGCCCGATGAAAGGAACGAAGATTATGTGACAGAGCATTTGTTGAAACGCTTTAATGGGAATACACTCGATGGATACCCGTTTTTTGTTCAGAACGAATTGCTTGCCGGCAAGGGCGTGTCACGCATATCACTGCTCTGTGAGTATCTCCTTAGCGGCATTGATTACGACGAGGTGATAAAGCACAGATTGGCAAACTATAATTACCTCCACGCCAGGTTTGGCGGCAATAACCGGTTACAGTTCACACCTGGTAGCAACGAAGTGCCTATGACTTATCCCTTGTTGCTCGATAAGGTCATCAATAAAGCAGACATGGCCGCCACCGGCCTTTTTATACCCACCTTATGGAACGATACAAATAACAGGGGCATTGATGGCTTTGAATTTGAAAAAAGTATTGCTGGCAACTTGTACCCCCTACCCATAGACCATAGATACACTACCGCTGATATGGAGGCCATATATAATTCACTCATCCGGTTTATACAATAAAACTTTGCTTTCCGCTAAACCGGTAGTGCGTGCGGTAGTGGGAAATTGGCAATACAGGTATTGGATTGCTGTATTTTAGTATATTAGAGTATCATGCTCAGATACTTTGCCACCGTTTTGGTCCTGCTTTTTAGCTTGAGCGCTTTTTCGAAAGAAAAATCTCCTGCTGATAATGATACTGCTTTCAATAAAAATTCCGGTATAAAAACGATCCGGGTTGATAAAAAAAATATTGATGCACTCACCAATCTCGGCATGCTATGGGGTTATATTAAGTATTACCATCCAAATGTCAGGAAGGGAGATTACAACATGGATGCGGAACTGTTTCGGTTTTTGCCAAAGGTATTAGCCTGTTCTGATTCAAAAGCTGCAAACAAATTAATAGAAGAATGGTTGGCTCACTTCGGAGAAGTAAAGAAACGATATAATAATAAGCCGCATGATAGCACAACGCAGGTTAAACTGATGCCTTCTTACGGCTATTTGTTCGATTCAGACATTTTTTCTAAACAGTTTATTGAAAAACTGGAATTCATAAAGAATAACCCGGATACCAGGCAATTTCCATATTATATAACCTTGTTCAATTCTGTGATGTTAAAAAATGAGCAAGCATATACCGACTCATTTCCCGATGCCGGAACGAGATTGCTGGCATTATATAGGTACTGGAATCTGATCAACTATTTTTATCCTTATCGGCATCTTATATCTGATGACTGGAATAAGGTATTGAGTGAATTTATTCCTGTCTTTTGTGAAGCAAATGATACTCCTGCTTATGTTGTGGCTTGCGAACGTTTAATAGCGCGTATTGGCGATACTCATTCCGGTATATCCGGAGGTATAGCTACTGCTTTTTATAAGAAGCATTACACGTTTCCCGCCAAGTGTTATTTTATCGACGAAAAAATGGTGCTGTTCGATGTTTATGACACTTTGGGATTAAAAACCAAACTATTTCCTGGCGACATTATTGAGGAGGTTGATGGCTTAACGATCAGGGAGCATATAGAAAAAGACAGATCATTATGCTCGGTATCTAATTACTCAATAATGTTAAATGGGTTATCTGGTTGGGGCGGGAAAATTTTTAGCAGCACAGATACGCTTATTCACCTCAAAGTACGCCATGGCGATCAGGTTTCGGTATTTGATTTTCCGCGAGTCCCTTTTGCAAAGAACATCAGATTTAAAAGTATTGTTGACAAGGACACAGCTTATAAGATCATTGATAATAATATCGGGTATATCTATGCTGGGAAATTACGCAACATTGATTTTAATACACTGAAGCACTATCTGAATAATACAAGGGGAATGATAGTAGACTTGCGCGGCTATCCGGGCTCATTTATGCCCTTCGTTTACGGCAACTGGCTGAAGTGTGGTAAGACACCATTTGCAAAATTTTATGAGGCCAACGTTGATTTGCCTGGCCAGTTCATAATAAAAACAACAATAAAAAATGGTTCCGATGATACTAGTTGCTACAAAGGCAGGATTGTTATTCTTGTTAATAGTAATACTATGAGCCAGGCTGAATACACAGCCATGGCGTTATCTTCTGCACCCGGAGC
>CAIJNJ010000298.1 GCA_903821975.1 uncultured Bacteroidota bacterium | reverse complement strand
CTTACCGCGCCATAAAAAGAGTAAGCATCATAAAATGTACCGGTTATGTAGCCTTCCTGTGCCCAGCGCCTTGAGCCTGACACTGAATAAGCCCATCCATTTTTATTTACTCCGCTGCTGTGTGTAAGCATAATGCGGTTGTGGAAGCTGGCATTACTCAGCTGATAAGAAATGCTGCTACCTGCTCGTTGATCGGCTGCTGTAGCACTTATATAAGTAGATCCTTTAACCGTACCAAATGAATATTCAGCAGGTTTGAGCCCGTAGGTAATATTCCTGTCGCGCATTACATCGTTAAGGCCACCTATAAGGCTGGTAGATGCAAAGCCGGATTCCAGATCCTGCAAAGGAATACCGTTTACCTCTACATCCGAGTTGTCATATCCGCGTGGCTTGAAGCGGTATGGGCCAAAAACGATAGATGCTGTATATAGGAACGGATCCTGATTTGCCGCATAGAAGCCAACAGAACTTTGTGAGGAGGCTGATGAATTTTCGTCATCCTGCGATGTGTTCTCTTCGAGGCTGATCGTAGGAATTTCGGCAGTTTCCGGAGATTGCTCTCCCTGGGCTACAAATAGTTCACCCATATCTGTTACAGCCCCTGCTGACACAGATACGGCTATCGTATCTCTTTTTATTCCAGGCCCGCTTACAATCAGCGCCTGATTACCGGCCGGAACATTTGTAATATCAAAATATCCCTCAGCATTTGCTGTCGCCTGCAGATCAGTAGCTTGTATGTTAAGCTGCACATCATGAAAAGGTACTTTGGTTTCTTTGTTGAGTACGCGACCCTTTACGCTACCTTTACCACCGGTTTGGGCAAGAACTGAATTACTTATTATCAATGACAAAAAGAGAAAAGCAAATATGTTTTTATACCTGTAGAATATATGCATGAATGTTAGTTTCGGACTGCAAAAGTACAAAACGCTTCCGTGCAACGGGATAAATGTTATTAACAATTTGTTATGGTGTCATTATTTTATCCTTAAAATAAAATTTGCCACATTTTTCTTTGTGTATTTTTATATTCCTTTGTAAAAAAATAGCTGTGATCAAATATCTCTTTTTCGCGTTTGTGTGCATCCTCTTCTCCTCACCGGTTTTTAGTCAGAAACAACAATACAAAGTCATCGCAATAGGTAGCTATAACTGTGAAAATCTATTTGACACTGAAGACGATCCTAATAAAATGGACGAAGATTTTACACCCAAAGGTGCATATGGCTACACCGAAGAGATATATAAGCAGAAATTGCATAATATAGCAACCGTGATCCAGAAAATGGGCACTGATGTAACTCCTGATGGCCCTGCTGTAATAGGGCTGGTGGAAATTGAGAATGATAAAGTACTGAAAGATCTTATATCTCAGCCGGAAATAAAAAACAGAAATTATCAGTACGCATGGTTCTACACATCGGATGAAAGAGGTATAAGTACCGCAATGCTCTATAACCCCAAGTATCTTAAGTTATTAAAAGCTGATCCTATCCGGGTGCCAATGGCATCAATAGGGCAGCACAGGCCTACACGTGATATTCTGTTTGTGTCGGGAGTAATGAATGGAGATACAATCTATTTTCTTGTAAACCACTGGCCATCAAAAAGCGGAGGAGAGGCGGCCTCGGCGCCCGGAAGAAGGCTTGCTGCAAGTATTGACAAACGTATTGTAGACTCTTTAACAGCACTAAATCCTAATGCCAAAATAATACTGATGGGCGACCTTAACGACAATCCAACCAGTGAAGGTGTGATTAAGGTATTAAAGGCAAAGTCGGATAAATCAGATATGCAGCTCACCGATATCTACAACCCCTGGATAGATATGTATAAAAAAGGG
>CAIJNJ010000297.1 GCA_903821975.1 uncultured Bacteroidota bacterium | reverse complement strand
GCACCTACACAAATTGAAGGGTTCTGTTTAAAATCTCCCTTGTTATTCAATACTAATTGCCGTTGGTGTTGTGATGTGCTATCTAAAACAGTAAAATCACCTGATATCGTTTCCATATCTTCGCTACTATCCAGGCCAATGTCCGTCATTTGTCTTGCCATTTTTTAATTTTTATGAGCCCAGAAAGTTATTTAACCTTGTAAGTAGGTCGTCAAATGTTGTAATATTATTGGGGATACCACTGGACACTGCCGATGTAGTTACCGTAAGCGCGGTAATTCCTGTTATAAGATATTTAAGGAGGCTAAACAAGCTTTCGCTTGCTGTATACATTTTAAACAAACTTGCTCCTATATTAAGAACTGAACTGCCATTTTGAATATTGACTTGCGTTTCATCCATTTCATAGGTTACATTACCCATGGTAATAATTGTCTTATTCAGTTCATTTGCCTTCAACAATGTCCATTCTCCAGGCCCATCTATGCTTCCAATGACCACGTTACTTCCATCTTTTGGTATCAATACCAGCCCGCTGGTATTTTCTGTGATCGTGCTGAGCATTACTTCCGCTATTGGTTCATTCCCATTAGTTGGTAATACGCTCATGGTATATTCGCTTGTATTGACACTTCCTGCCACTACTGTACCACTTATTATTTCATAAGGGTTCTCTGTTAACATCCGGATCCCGGCTTTTATTTTTGCTATATTTTTACTCATTTTTTTATTTTGCAAAACCTAGTTGTGGGCCTAACTCGACTATTCTTCTCGCGCCGTTGACGCCAAAATGAACTTCAGTACTTTCAATAATATAAGAACCGTTCCCATCAGGGTATCTGTCATCTGTTATATACGCTGTGTAACCTGGTGACGCATAAGGTTGCAGAAATGCATTGATACTGCCTTCGTACCCCGAGTAGTTTAACTTGTACGCTTTCTCATTAGCAAGCTGCTTTAATGCTGTTGCATCTTTTACTGTGTTTAGTACTTTGCCCTGAACCCTAACGAAATCTGGATATATATCTGACATTTGTGAAATTATATCGCCGCTGGAGAGTTTTGTATTATACTGAATCTGCACAGGATCGTTTTCCGTAAGCCGTTCTTTTAAGCTGTTGTTTTTTACAACATTATAGCCAAGGCGGTAATTTGCCTGGCCAATATTGAGTGCGTCATCTCCTTGCGCCACGGCTGTATATAATAACCCACACCACAAAGTATCCGGTTGAACAAAGAAACAAGTCAGGCAATTGTCTGTGTATTTGGAGATATCATTTAGAATGTCAAACCCGCTTCTGTTCTGCATATACACTTTTTCCATGGACAGATCAATGTCGCATTCTATGTTGATGCCGTTAATACCTGATGTTGCTAACGTCAGCAGTTCTTTTATCGATATTTGTTTTTCGAACTGTAGAATGTTGTTCCTTCTTAAAAGCCAACTGTAACCTTCACACTCTACTTCCAGCGGCATATTCAGATTCCTTCTTTTTACGAACCCAATGAACTCTGTTTGTAAGTTGCCGTTATAGCCTAATTTTATTGTAACAGCGTCACCGTCACTAAATTGCTTTCCAGTAATGATAGTACCCGGTAATGATTTGTTATCGGTTATTATTTTGCCAATAGAAGGTATTTTAATGATGGCGGTATCTGTGATACTATGCAGGCTACGTTGTATGTATACCTCATTTACTCCGCTGAAATGGAAACTTCCAATAGTAATATCACTGCTTAAAACAAACATTTTTTTCAGATGAAAGAGGGTTATTTATTATGATATTGAGATAAGGTTGAATGGCTCGTCACTAACCATTCGTAATTGATATGGCCTGACGTTTTTTATTCCTGTCACGGCAGGGAATGTTAATTCCCGTATTACAACCTGATCACTGCCGCTCCTGTCTGGCCGCAACAGGAAAATATCGGTTAAAGGACATTGTATAGATATGGCAACATTTTGCTCATAAATAGTACGTAGAATAGTTACATCTGCCTCAGGAAATTCATTT
>CAIJNJ010000296.1 GCA_903821975.1 uncultured Bacteroidota bacterium | reverse complement strand
GGCACCCCTGTTGATAGTGCTTTCTGGGAAGACTGGATAGACGCTATTGAAAAAGCAAGGAACGAGAATAATTGGGATATTGCTCGTCTTAAGCTCATTAAATAGTTTGCCGGAAAATCAAATATAAGATTGACAAAAATGGCATATGTCACCCATCCACTTAAAATGCTTAATTTTGCATTCCAGATTGTAACAATTTGATAATGAGCCGTATTTATTTCGACAATGCCGCAACTACCGCCCTCGATCCTGTAGTTCTGGACACAATGATGCCTTTTCTGACTGAAAAATTTGGCAATCCTTCTTCAATCTATTCTTATGGCAGGGAGACAAAAATGGCCATAGAGAATGCCCGTAAAACGGTAGCCAAACTGCTCAATGCAAGTCCGGGTGAAATATTCTTCACCTCAGGCGGAACAGAGAGTACAAATACTGCAATCACTGCTGCTATACGCGACCTTGGTTGTAAACACATTATTACATCACCCATTGAGCACCATGCTACGCTGCATACCGTGGAACATATGGCTCATTACGGTCACGCTACGCTGAGCTACGTAAAACTTACAGATAAAGGGCACATAGATCTCAAACATCTTGAAGAACTATTGGCGGGCAGTAAAGAAAGATCGCTTGTAACGCTGATGCATGCCAACAATGAGATCGGTAACCTCCTGAAAATAAAAGCGGTTGGCGAGCTCTGCCAGAAATATGACGCCATTTTCCATAGCGATACGGTACAAACCGTAGGCCACTATCCCTTCGACCTGAAGAAACTGAATGTGCACTTCATGAACGGCGCAGCGCATAAATTTCACGGGCCAAAAGGTGTGGGCATATTATACGTGAATGAGAACATCAGCATAAAACCATACATCAACGGCGGTGCGCAGGAGCGCAATATGCGTGCAGGCACCGAAAACCTGTATGGCATCGTGGGCTTTGCAAAAGCGCTGGAAATAGCATCTGAGCGCTACGACCAGGACAGCGAATACGTGAAAGGCCTGAAGGCTTATATGGCTGAGCAACTGCAGCAAAATTTTCCCGGCATAATTTTTAATGGTGATTCAAATGGCAGTAGCCTTTATACTGTATTGAATGTATCATTCCCTATGACGGAACGCTCAGATATGTTACTCTTTAACCTCGATATGGCTGGTATTTGCGTAAGCGGCGGCAGTGCATGCACCAGTGGTGCAAACTCCGTAAGCCACGTAATAAAGGCCCTTTACAACGGCCAAGCAGAAACAATGGTGCCGATCCGTTTTTCATTTTCGAGGCATAATACCAAGGAAGAGATAGATACTGTAGTGGAGAAGTTGAAGGAGTTGGTATAAACCATACCTTGAAAACAAACCATTATGTTGCAAGCCTGTTTCATATTACTCACCATTGCACTTGCCATAGTATTATACATACTGGCTGCTAAAGTTTCCCTGGCAGCGATCCCTGATCCACATAAACAACGCCGGTTCATTAAGCGTACAGCCCTTGTTCTTATTGGCTGGCTGGTATATGTTACGGCAATATCCATGACCGGTATATTTACCGAGCCTACCCTTCCTCCCCGGATACCCTTGCTGCTGGTTGCCCCGACTTTTTTATTCTTTATCTACTTCTTTACGGTAGCACGTTTCAAAGGAATAATAGCAGGTATACCGCAAGCATGGCCTGTATATTTTCAAAGTTTCCGGGTAGTTGTGGAGCTGCTTATCTGGGGCGCATTTATGCACGGAATATTACCGCAGTCAGCCACCTTTGAAGGTCATAATTTCGATATCCTCATTGGGCTCACAGCTCCACTTGTTGCCTATTTTACCTTTACCAAACCAAGGCTTCCTAAATCAATATTTGTATTGTGGAATTTTGCCGGACTAATTACCTTGGCAATTGTTGTGTTTATCCTCATACGGCATGCTTACTTTATACCGGTGCCAAACCCCGCTACGAATATCTTATCTAAAGGCTTTGGCTCATTCCCATATACTTTCCTCGCGGGCCTGTACATGCCGATTGCGGTATTCATGCATATTCTATCTCTTATTAAAACAAGGGAATAACCAAAGCTATTATCCTACATAACTTTAGATTATCATTGTGTTTAAATACAATACTTCTTTTAATATAGCATACACTTAACTTTCTGTATAAAGCATTATAGAAAAAAAGTACCGAAATTCGCACCACCAAAACATACTATGTTACACAAAACAAAGATCATTGCAACAGTAGGCCCGGCATGTAATACCTATGAAAAGTTACTGGCCCTTGTAACCGAGGGCGTAAATGTATTCAGGCTCAATTTCTCTCATGGAACCCATGAACAGCACCAGTCTGTAATGGAGCACATAAAAAAGATAAACCAGAACTTTCATTTTAACATAGCAATTATAGCCGACCTGCAAGGTCCCAAGCTGCGCGTAGGAGAAATAAAAGACAATGCCCTGGACCTGAAGAAAGGGGATGTATTTTACTTCACGAACGAGAAATGTATTGGCACACTTGAAAATATTTATATCTCCTACCCAGCTTTTCATGACGATGTAAGAGTAGGTGAAAAGATACTGCTTGATGACGGCAAGATAGAAGTAGTGGTACAGGAAATAGGCGCAGACAATCGGGTGAAAGTAGTAGTAACAGCAGGCGGTATCCTCTCCTCCAAAAAAGGTGTTAACCTCCCTGATACTAAAATATCATTGCCATCATTATCAGAAAAAGACCTTGACGACCTTGATTTCATCATCAGCCAGAACATAGACTGGGTGGCTCTTTCATTTGTACGCCGGCCTGAGGATGTATTGCAGCTTCGCCAGCTCTTAAAGGATAAGAACAGCAACGCAAAGATCATTTCAAAAATAGAGAAACCGGAAGCCCTGGAACACCTGCGCGAGGTGATACTCGCCTCTGACGCTATAATGGTAGCCCGCGGTGACCTGGGTGTGGAACTGCCGCTGGAGCAGGTGCCCATGATACAAAAAAACATTGTGCGCAAGTGCATCCACCGTGCCAAGCCCGTTATCATAGCCACGCAAATGATGGAAAGCATGATTGACCGTACACGCCCAAACCGCAGCGAGATAACCGATGTGGCCAATGCGGTGATGGAAGGTGCCGATGCCGTGATGCTTAGCGGCGAAACAGCGATGGGCCAATACCCCGAACTGGTAGTGCGCACCATGGTGAGCATTATAAACGAAGTAGAGAAAGAAGAAACCGTATATAACCGCAACCTTACACCAAAGCCACACTCCCCTTCTTTCTTAAGCGATGCATTATGTTACAACGCCTGCGAAATAGCCAAGGATATAAGCGCGAATGCACTTATAGGCATGACACAATCGGGCTATACCGGTTTTATGCTGTCCAGTTTCCGGCCGCACTCGCCTATATATGTCTTTACCAAAACACAGACACTCCTCAACCAATTGAGCCTTAGCTGGGGCGTACAGGCCTTCTATTACGACAAGGAAGTGAGCATGGATGATATTATAGCCGACCAGGTAACTTTTCTTAAAGACAGGGGCTTGCTAAAGACAGGAGACGTGGTGGTGAATACTGGCAGCACGCCGGTAAAAGACCATCTGCCCACCAATATGCTGAAGATCACTAAAGTTCAATAGGAAAAAAACAAAAGACAAATCCCAAAGATCCAGAAGTGTTAAATACCTTAACACTAAAAATCCCCGGGAGCACTGTCCGACAGCGTTTGAGGGGAAATTTTGTACAGGATAAACCTGTACTTACTATACATCAATTTCTGTGCCAATATCGTCGGCCGGGGGCTCTATCATCCCTTCATCGGGTAGTGTAGCATCCTCTGCGGGCGCTTCCGGGGCATCCCCTTCTGAGCTCCATTCTACAATGAAGTTATTCCTGCCGGTGCCAATGAGTATGCTCATAAATTTCTGCTGTATCAGTTCCAGCATGGCAAGGAAAGTAAATATGGCATGTATCCTGTTTTGGCAGCTTGCAAACAGCATTTCAAATGGTACACGCTTTTTATCCTTCAGGTGATCTATTAAGTAGGTGCGCTGGCCCTCAAGGCTGTAGTTATACTTCACCACTACGTGCTGCGGCTTCAGGTTACGATCAGTAAATTTCCTGATCACTTTTTCATACGCCTGCAGCAGCTTGAACATGGTTACGGTCTGTATCTCCGTGCCTTCGGAATAAGTCTCGCTGAGCGTACCCATTTCCAGCTTTATGTTACCACGGTTCTGCTGCATCAGGCGGTCGGCTTCCATTACCGCCATTAATTCAGATGCTTCTTTAAACCGTTTGTATTCCAGTATTTTGTCCACCAGTTCCTGCCGTGGGTCTATCTCATTACCCAGTGCGTCGACTTCCCTGCGTGGCAGCAACATACGCGCCTTGATGCGCATAAGCGTAGACACAAAAAGTATGAACTCACTTGCCAGCTCTATATTGAGGTTTTCAAGTGTATGTATGTAACTAAGAAATTCGTTGGTGATCTTGGCAATAGGGATGTTATAAATATCCAGCTCGTCGCGCTCTATAAAGAAAAGCAGCAGATCGAACGGGCCCTCAAACTGGGGTAATTTTATTTGGTATGATTCAGCCATCTAAAAATCAAAAATAAAAAGTAAAAATAGCCTTTAAATTGTAGATGTCCCACACCTTTTTAAGCATTGGGATGTCTGATTTTATCAATTAAATTTATACTCTATCCCTAAATTAAAGGTCTGGTTAAGCTGCAGCCAGCCAAGGTTATTGCCCGGCATGTCTTTGTTTTGTGGGGTAACGATGTACGGTATATTATTATCATAAATGAAGGTAGCCCCAACAGTAATATTGAAATATTTGGATATTTTATACGAGAACAGGTTATCAAAAAGAACGCTGATATTTCCGGGATTATCTTTCTTAATTACCGCACCTGAGCTGTCTTTCGTATCCTTTGCAAGATAGTTTGAATAAAGGTCGAGGCGTGTTTTGAATATCATATTTTTATTGATATTGATAACATACCTTCCTGAGAAATATGCGCCAAACTGGAAGACCGATGTTTTGTTATACGGAACCCCAAATGCACCCTGGTTAGACATAGAGGTATAATACTTATCAGCAAGGGTGAGGCGGCCGGCAATTGGCGATAAGAACAGGCTCACATCGCTGCCCCTTCTGTATTCCATACCAATAGCGGTAGTAAAGTAAGCCGGGGACAGAAATTTAGAGGTGGAGATGCTATCGAAATGCGGCAAAGTATAGTTATATCCCTTTGTGAACTGGGACTTAAAGTTGAACAGCCCTGTAAAATAGAAGTTACTGGAATCCGCGCGAATGCCGTACTTAGACGTGAAATCGATACGGTCATCTGTTTTATGCGGCAAGAAACCGGTTGAATAGGCATAAGCAAGGCCGTAATTCAGGTCCAGGTTATTACTCCAAATATCCCAATGGTGCAGCCTGTTGAGATAACCACTGAAAAGGCCGTTAAATGTCATTGAAGCCAACTCTCCCCCTGCAGCCCAGTTATGAAGAAAGCCCTCATTAGCGCCAAGATCAAAGACGCCACCATGTGTCCATGCTATAGTGTCCTTATTGGTGGTTTCCAATGATTTTTTCACATCATCTATCTTATTCACCTGGGCGTTTGCCATTTGCAGACAACACAGACTTAAAACAACAGGTAGTATAATTCTTCTCATTTATATGTATTTTATTGGAATGATCAATAATTAAAAAGTTGCGCAAAAATAATAAGTCCCGTTACATTTCCGCAGGTGAACGTAAATATATCTTAAAAGGTTTCTCGCAAACCTACCTACCGGCAGGCAGGGGCGCGAAGGCGCAGTTGCATATGTTTCCTTGCTTAAGGGCGCAAATTAGGGATAATCACTTCGGCTTATATCTTGCCTCGTCAAGGAAGCGGGGGGCGTCTATGGGTTGCATGAGTAATTCGGCGAGGGTAGTTTTGGGGTGCTGGGCCATGTAGGCACATACGATTTTATAACCCATCCACGCACCCACATTCCCGGGCGATGCTTTTACCTTATCGGTTACATCTTCCAGCCCTTTCGCAAAAGGCCCATCGCTCAGGTACGGGTGAATACTGTGTATGTCTTTATTATAGAGCAGGTTTTCGTGAATGAAGAAGTTGTATACCAACCCCTCATTAGCACCGCACCATTTTACCTGCATTTCCGTGAAACCAAATAATACCGAATCGGGCGTATGCGGCAATACTTTGTGCAGGAAGTATTGTTCCTTGCCGTGCTGTATCAGCAGATCGAGGAAGGTCTTATCATCGGTATTGAAGGGATACAGGCTTTGGTATACCACACCAAAAAGAGACACCGGTAAGTATGACCTACGGAGGTGGGCACCCATGTATTCCGGCACACCAATAGAGTGATAATAAGGGAACTGTGGGCCTAAGAACATATCGAGACCTATACATAGTGTAGACTGATCGAGCGGGAAGGACGGCCACTTACTAAGGCCCATGTTCAGGTAAATGATCTTTGGCAGCCGGTAATCAGGCAGGTAATATTTCATGTACCTGAAACCATCTGTAAGCATGGCGTCCACCTCTTTGGTATCGGGGTAGTGCTTGTTTATGCTGTCCTCGAGATCCACAAAGTCTTTGTAGGTAAGAAAAGGTTTCAAACCTTCCCGTATGCCCTTTGCAGTATCGTTATAGTTGTCATTGATACCATAGGC
>CAIJNJ010000295.1 GCA_903821975.1 uncultured Bacteroidota bacterium | reverse complement strand
TGCTTCCATCAATCAGCACCACCTTCTGGCCTTTATAGTCTTTCAGTGAATGCACCTTCCCATCCTGGTCAAATGCAGTAAACTCGGGTGCTTTATCTTTTGGTTTCAGTGTCATGTGTTATGTTTCTCGCAAAGGCGCAAATTATCAAAAATCACCGCGCCTTTGCGTCTTTGCGGTTAAACTCTCTACCTCGTGAATTTCAAATGCACCGTACTCACATTCCCGTTCTCGTCTTCTGCCTTGAACAGCACCTCATGCTTTCCCATCGGACAATGTTCATCAAATTTGTAAAAGAAACTGTTGCTGTGTTGTTCAAAACATACCCACTTCCCGTCAATGAAACCTGCAAAGCTCCTTACAGATGTCATATCATCTTTAGCATCAAAAGCGATTTGTTTAGCCCTGCCCAGGTTTGCACCATTCTTTTGCATGGAAATGATTTCCGGCCCGGTAGTATCTATATCCAGCCAGTAAGTGCCGAAGTTGCGCACCCTTGCCTTGCACCAACCATTGTCCTCAAAAGTTGCTGCACGACCATCCTCGTCCTTACCATCACTGTACATCATCACTACCTTATTATGAAGATCATTGGGGATATAACGTGATCTTATGTTGAGTTCAAAATAATGATGAACAGGGACATACGGATAATGCAACTGGTATTTACCGGAATATCCACCCGGATTCTGCAAAGCCTCTGACTGGGCCTTGCTGTGGTAGGTTTGTGGATAATTTGCCGGTCTGAATTCAAAACATACGTCTTCATAAAGCTGGTGATCATCAAGCTGAAAAGTAACGCTGTCCTCTTTAAGGCTATTGGGCTTGTTTGCATAAAAAGGAATACAACCTTCATTTGGCGAGTACTCAGAATATAAACCTGCCATCGCGTAAAAAAGCACAGTGCTGATATTTCCTTTATCGTCGGTAAGCACAATTTTTATCTTATGTACTTTGTTATTCTCACTCAGATTAAGCCTTCCCCCATTATTATTCATGTTACTGTATATCGCATCAAGATGATTGCCCGGTAGTTTGAACAGGCATTGCACCCATTTATGCTGCTGTTCCCTTGTCTTATAGTCGGCATAAGCATTTATATAACGAGTCTCGTCATAGCCTATATTATCAAGTGTTATTTGCGCCTGCGAGCTGTCGTCCATGTATAGTTTTGCTGTGTAAAACGCAATTGTGTTATCACTTCCATCCATGTAATCATCTACATTTATGCCTATACCTACCATCCCAACAGGCACCTGTACCGTATCGTTATTTACTAAAAGTGATTTATGTCCTTTGTTTACGGCTTTATAAACCCCACCTTCTTTAACCAACGAAACTGTAAGCGCGCCCTCTTGATAAATACTACCATCATAAAACACCACCTCTGCCGGCACAGGTGCTATCTTGTCCACAACCGGCAACCCAAATAATTCCGGGTTCAGCGGGTGTTCGGTCTTGGTATTCCTGATCTCAAAATGCAGGTGCGGTGCGGTTGATGCACCTGTATTACCGCTCCATGCTATCTGTTGTCCTTTCTTCACGGGAAACTTATCCGCTGGCAATGCTATATCTACATCCCAATGTTTCTTTTCATACTGTTCCTTCTTTAGATATTTTTGCAGGGCAGGCGCAAAATCGCCCAGGTGTGCATAGAGCGTAGTATAGCCATTAGGGTGCGTAATGTATATCCCGTGTCCAAAGCCTCCCTTCTCCATTTTTATCCGCGAGATATAGCCATCAGCGGCGGCATGCACCGGCTGGCCTTCCTTGCCCAGTGTTTTTATATCTACTCCGCTGTGAAAATGCCCCGGCCTGCACTCCCCGAAATTTCCTGCAAGGAATATCGGTATATCCAGCGGGTTACGAAAATAATCCTGCGGATAAGAAGGTGTTACGGCATTGTTCTGTGCAGCGGAAAATACGGGCAGTAATAAAAGAAGAGATATCAGCCTGGCTATGCTCATAAAGGCAAGTTACTATTAATGGTAGATTGTAAAGTTAAAAATTCTCATCGCATTCGCCTTTCATATACTGCAGACAGTATAAAGCCATTCATGAATCCCTTTTGATTTTTGATTTGATACCCAAACCTTGTAAAATAAGCGCCGGCATCAGGCAGGCACGATGCCTCAATACCGCAGCTAACCCTGAAAAAGATATACATAACCTTCAGTAACGTCTTTTGCCATAACACCTCGGTATTCTGAAAATCGCAGTAAAGCCACATACAATCCGCTGCAACGTGTGCATCAATAAACGAAAATATTTTCCGTAAGCTGTCGTCGGTGAAATTGTCGAAAAGAAATGGAGTAAGCACTACATCATAAGTGCCGACTATTCCGGCATTTTCTATTGGGGCTGCAATAAAGCCTACTGTGTTTTTGCCTGCGTTGCGCTTTTGTGCACGGGCTATCATTTCAGCAGATGCGTCTACATAAGTTATATTAAGCCCTGCTGTATGGATCTTTAATATTTCTTCCAGTACCCAGCCGGTGCCGCCACCCACTATAAGTACATTGGTATTTGCAGGAATAGCTTTTATGAGGAACTGTTGTGCCTGCACCAGCGTCTTACCATACACCAGCCGCGCAAGGCGGTCATAAAACCAGGCTATGGTATCATAGTTACGTTTCAAACACAATACATTTCTACTCAAATGTAATGAGTATCTTTTGTACTACTGCCTCAAACAATTCTGAAATATACTGTAGCGCTCATCCGAGCCTGCCTAACGGCAGGCAGGCTCACCCTCTCCAAACCTGTCCTGAGCGCAGTCGAAGGGGGAGAGGCTCCTACTTATTAAATATGGTACACCTGATCTGGAACTGCAGATAATCACGGTCTATGTACTTATCCATCGGGGTAATGAAGTTATTGATCCCTTTCCGGTAAGAAACCGCCGCCTTTACCCGCTTTGTAAGTGAGTATTCTGTTTTCCCTACCAGCCCCACATCAAAAAGCGGCGCTACCTGTATATTGCCACGGTCCACAGTAGAAGTTGCCGGCCTGTTATCTACAAGCATACGCTGAAAATCAGGGCCTACTCCTATCGCTACCTTTTTTATCACTTTATAACCTATACTTGGGCTCACCTGTGCGTAATAAAGGTTATAATTCTCTTCTTCCGTTTTTATCACACCTGCAGGAGCCGGTGTATTGGCTATTTTGCTGGCTTCTACGTTTGTTGTCTTCGCGCCGGAATGTTTTGCACCACTCTGGCCTCCTTTCGCTCCGGTACTGGCTGCTGCAAGATATTCGGTTGTTTGGGTGTTGTTGCTGCTCGAAAACGCCACGTCACTCTCAATATATACTTTGTCGTTCAGCATCCTGCGTATCGTGCCGCCAGCCATATAACCTGTTGTCTGGTTGCCCTGGTTATAGCCGCCTAATAACGTTACGGATAATTTTGTTGCTTTCTTTGGCGCTTCATCTTCCGGTTTGAATGTATTATATCCTGCAGTTACTACCGGCTGCTCTTTTTTAGTCTTCGGTTGTGCTTTTGCGCTGTTATTATCAGCAAGGAAATTAAATCCGTTATCGGCTGCTTTTGGTTTTTCCGGGGCCTCGTTCAGTCTTACATGAAACCAGTCGCTTACATTCTTGTCTATAGTATTGCTTGCTTTTTTATTGTGCTTATTAGTTACCAGTGCGGCGTATACGGTTTCTTTGTGCGAAGAAGCTGTGGGTATCTCCGTAGTTACGGGAGCATGCGTTACGATCGTTCTTTGAGCCACCTCAGTATTTACAGCCTGCATACCTGCATTCTGTTTCAGTAACGTGGTAACACCCATAGCCAGGGCTACAGATGCGGCCATGCCTGCAAGCGGCACCCACCACCACATGATAACGCTGCGTTTCTTCGCACGCCCTTCCAACTTCTCTGCGAGCTCGTCCCAGCTTCCGGATTTGTACGCAAAGTCGTTCTGATCAAATTTTTGCCTGATCAGTTCGTCAAATTCTTTTGGCTTCATACGTCACTTTTTGTTGTTCGCTTTTCGCTATTTTTTTTTGAAGCATATTCCTCGCCTGGTGCACATGCCAGTGAGAAGTACCCTCACTAATTGATAATTGTTCCGATATTTCTTTATGGTTATAACCTTCAAAAACAAAAAGGTTAAATACTGTCCTTGTCATCGCTGGTAACGATTGTATCGATTTCACCAGCTCCCTGAATTCCATATGCTCTATCGCATCATTGCTCACCGATATTTTGCTTTCCTCAGCCGGTATGGAGTTTACGTGCATGATCATCTCTTCCTTAAGGGATGTACTCCTTAAGTAATCAAGACAGGTGTTTACCATTATCCGTTGCATCCATCCGGCGAAAGAGCCGGCATTTTTAAAATACTCTATTTGCGTGAACACTTTGAGGAAACCATCATTAAGGAGTTGTTCCGCATCCTGCATATTCTTAGCATACCTGGCACATACCTTCAAAAACATACTATAGTATATCTTATACAGGTGTTCCTGTAATGCCCGGTCTTTTTTCCGGCACCCTGCTATTATTTCCTGTTCAGAATATGCGGGCATAAGCTAATCAAACTAAGCCGGGGGTAAAAACCGAAGTTCCCGGCCTTATTAACAATAGTAATTTACTACATTTTCTTCATATCTGTTTTTATTGTGCTTCTTCACACCGGTTATTTCTTTTCTAATAATAGTCTATAAGGGCTGTTGTTCATTTGGCCTTCAACATATGTTTAATCATATTTCAGATAGCGTTTCAAGGTTTTGTAAGCGGTCTTTTGTAATCTGAGAAAGGGCCCTTTCACCATTTTTACTAACCACTCACTATAATAGACGTGTGGCCGGCACAAAATCTTGGGTTTTAAATAAAAATAATTGCCCTTTTAACAAATTAAATATTTAGCAATACCAGTGCCGCATAAATGCCGGCAATGGAATGATCGTGAAAAAACTTGTGGTCATGCATTGATGTGCCTGTTGTCTTACATCATCAACATGGAGACAAGGGCAATCGGCAGGTTAGCCCAGCCAAAGCATTTTTCGGCTAAAGCCGATCCTGTTATTCTTCTTTTCCCTCGGCCTGAAGGCCGGGGCAACATATACTTCCACTACTCTTTCACTATCTTTCTTATCACCTTCTGCCCGTCACCACAAATTACTTTTACTGTATAAACACCGGTTGGTAGAGATTCCAGGTCGATCCTTATATGATCTGTGTTCACGTTTTTATTTATCAATGACTGACCTAGGCCGTTACTAATAGTTACGTTAACAATATTTTGAGCAGCAATATTGATTGCATCATACGCCGGGTTGGGATAAAGATATACCTGTGGCATGCCCACGGTTGCAACTCCCAAACCTGTAGCTGTAACAGAATATACTTGTGATGTGACAGAATCGTAGCAGCCGGCAGATGTCCCGATAGCTATTGGGATGACCGTCGCGGTGATGTTGTCTGTACCTGTAGACTTGACGTAGGTAACTACTGGAGCGGTAGTGGTATTGAACAATAAGCTATTGTTATACCAATTGATAATATAGCTGCTGCCTGCATTTGCAACAATAGCGTTAACAGTAACAATATTGCCCACATGCACCGATGCCGGGGCAAGCAGGGATATGGAAGGAATTGTAACAGTATCCGTTACAATATAAACTGTACTGCTGCTAACAGTATCTATAGCGCCATTACATGGCAGTGCGGCGATCAGTACACAACGGACAGAGTCGCCACTAAGGGGAGTATAAGTGTATGCGCTGCTTGTTGCGGCTACTATCGGTATCCCGTTTACATACCACTGGTAACTTATTGCTTTACCCCTGGTTATAGTTGCATTGCAAGTTACCGGAGCACCTGCACACACAGTATCTCCGGGGGACAAGGCAACTGTGAATGCAGGCGGTATAGTATCGAAGATCACTTTACGCACGCGCTTATTATTTGCTTCTGTGATGTATAGATTGCCGCATGGATCCACAGACACTCCTGACGGAAAATCTAATGATGCACTGGTGGCCGGTATTCCATCTCCGTTATAACCGGTAGCGCCATTCCCAGCAATCCAATGTAGAATACCAGCATGATCAATTTTATAAATTCTACGATTATATTTATCGGCAATGATTAACTCATTAGAATCATTAATTGCAAGTTCTACAGGGCTTATTGAAGCATCAATAGCTAGGATACCATCTATGCTATAAGTTAATGTGCCATTGCCAGCAATTGTTGTAATGATACCTTCGGTATCAACTTTACGCACTTTTCCAGCATTCATGTCGGCTATATATATATTGCCTGTATCATCAGCGACTATCCCAGATAAGTTGTTAAATGTTGCCGCAGTATCGGGTCCGCCATCGCCAGTACCTAGTGCACTAAAGCCACCGTTTCCTGCAAATGTTGAAATTATTCCTAGAGTATTGACTTTACGGATTCTTTTATTGAAATTATCAGATATATACAAATTTCCTAACTTATCTAAGCATATATCCGAAGCACCCCAAATTTCTGCTGATACTGCTGGACCACCATCTCCATAGAAAGCACCTGTTCCATTACCAACAATTGTGGATATAATACCCGTAATTACATTCACCTTTCGAATGCGATTATTTTGATAATCGGATATGTATATATTGCCCGCCGAATCTATTTTTGCAGCCGACGGACCACTTAGCATAGCAATTATTGCAGAAAATCCGTCACCACTATATCCTGAAGAACCATTCCCGGCAACCGTTGTTATAACGCCAGTTGTGTCAACCCTTCTTATTCTATTACCACCTAAACCAGACGCAAAATAATAATTCCCATATCTATCAAATATGCCTCCAATGGGATCTGTAATTTGAGCAGAAGTGTCCTGCCCTCCATCGCCTAATATAGTGCAACCAGTTCCGCAACCAGCAAATGTCGTTATAATCTGCGCATCGGCAAAAACCGGAAACAACAGAAGTATGAATATTAATCTTTTCAAAGGGTACGTTATATTGTAAAAGTACAAAATGTAATTTTCAAAAATTGATGGGTGCTTTATTTCATGGCAGGCTTCTACATTCCTTCAACTACTTCTTCTTATCCATTGCCCCACAATTCCAGGAAAATAACTAAAGGACTAATGGGGCAAGCCAAAGTATCAGGTGATTGATAATCAAATAGTTGCCGCTCTACTCATTGCCACACTTCGACTTCGATCAGTGCAGGCTGAATGCCCTCCCGATAGCTATCGGGATGACCCCATTCTTGCCCCACTTTTATTTGTAAATATTTTCAATATTTCAGTTGGTAGGAATTCAGGTTAGGAAAAATTTCGCTTAGAAAAGCAGGAAAGAAAATTGAATTTCCAACACAAATGTCGCAAAATATTGGATACAGCCCAACACTAATAATCTATTTGGATTTTGGAAAAATTTATAGCGCAGAATTGCCCCGGCCTTCAGGCCGAGGGAGATAATGGAACAACTCAAAACGGCTTTAGCCAAAATTACTTGCGGGGGAAATATTCAAAAGCTATTTTAGTAACACTTAAAAAAGCATCATGCCATATTCGAAAGTAATGTTGCACTGCATATGGGCTACAAAAGCGAGAGCACCTATTATTTCAAAGGAGTTGAAACCTTTGCTGCTCAACCATATAAAAGAAAACAGCTTCAATAAGGAAATTCATATTGACTGCTTAAACTGTGTTGAAGAACATATCCATCTTCTGATCTCTGTTGTTTATTTTCCCCCTCGGCCTAAAGGCCGGGGCAATTGGTTTGGTACGAGTAGTTTTGGTTAAAGCTGATGTGTTTTATTTATTTTTTCCTGGCATGAAAGCCGGAAAATTATTTGTAGGGTTTTATTACTTAAAGGTGAAACCTCATTCTCTTTCCAAAACTATAAAAACAGAAATAGCCGGCCAAAAGGCAGGCTATTCAATATAAATATTGTGTTCTTATTTTACTTCAGCTACCAGCTTCTTGAAAGACGCAGGCTCGTTCATTGCCAGGTCAGCAAGTACTTTGCGGTTCAGGTCTATGCCTTTAGCTGCAAGTTTACCTATGAACTGTGAATAGCTCATACCTTCTTCACGTACCGCTGCGTTTATACGCACGATCCATAATGAACGGTAGTCGCGTTTCTTCAGCTTACGGCCTACATATTTGTAGCCCTGGCCTTTCTCCAATACGTTTTTGGCAACGGTATATACGTTTTTACGTTTACCATAGAAGCCTTTTGCTTCTTTCAGTATTTTTTTCCTTCTCGCGCGTGATGCAACTGCATTTACGGAACGTGGCATATCTTAAAAATTAAAAAATTAAAAATTAAAACTAAAAAACTTCACATTTCACCTGACCATCTCTTTGGGAGAGGGCCGGGGTGAGACTCTTACGCCATAACCAGCATACGCTTTACCAAGTGTGCATTAGCAGGATGCACAAGGCCGTGGATACGCAAACTGCGTTTGCGGCTCTTCGACTTCTTGGTAAGCAGATGGCTCTTAAAAGCCTTGTACCTGCGTATCTTGCCGGTGCCTGTAACTCTGAACGTCTTCTTTGCACGTGAGTGCGTCTTTATTTTTGGCATGGTATTCAAATTTGGGATGGCAAAGGTAATAAAAAAAGTTTATTGAAAGCTTGATTTTCTACATTTTTTATTTTAACCCCATAAATGCAATCGAATTATATAAATATCAATATGCAATCTACGATTTCATTCGCTATTTTTACCCCGAAAAACCTAATACTCCATCATTCCGGACTTTTGGGTTTTGACTTTTAATTTTTGACTTATAGCTATGACCGTACTACGATTCAGAGTTTATTGGGAAGACGACGACCAAACCTACCGTGATATTGAGCTTTTGGGCAACCAAACCTTCCTCGATTTCCATAAGGCCATCGTTCTTGCCTATGAATTTGATGGCAAACATCCGGCTTCTTTCTACGAAAGCAACGACAAATGGGCCTATGGCAGGGAGATCAACTCTGAGGTACTGGTAAATAAGAAGGATGCACCGGCATTATCCATGCTCAAAACCCCGGTTTCGGCCCTTGTCACCAATCCTGATCAGAAATTTATATATGTATACGACCCCACCAAAAAATGGACGTTCATGGCAGAACTGATCGGGGTCAATAAAGAAGAGACGCATCGCCGGGTTTATCCGTTCATTCTGCGCAAAGAAGGTATAGCACCCGCCCAATACGGCATAAAAGGCGTGAACCCGGATAAAATAATGGAGATAGAAGAGAAATACGACCTTGGCGCCGATGAGATGGCCGAGGGCTTTGGAGACGAAGGTGAAGAAGGAACAGAAAGTGAAAGCTCCGAAGAAAACATTGCCGAAGACACCGGCGGTTTTGACTAGCCTTTAGTCAGATGTCCCACACTTTAAGGTGTGGGACATCTAAACAGCAACCAATCAACATATCAACCGGTCAACCAAAATATACATTATCTGCGGGCCTACAGCCGTGGGGAAAACTGCTATCGCTATTTCAGTGGCACAACAGTTGGGCACAGCTATTGTTTCAGCCGACAGCCGTCAATGCTATAAAGAAATGATTATTGGCACGGCTAAACCATCTGCCGCCGAACTACAGGCAGTAAAACATTACTTCATTGATGAATTCCCCATCACCGCTCCACTCAACGCTGCCGATTATGAAACCCTCGCGCTCAAATACCTTGAAGATATATTTGCAACACATGATACAGCAGTAGTTTGCGGCGGCACTGGCCTCTATATAAAAGCGCTCTGCGAAGGGCTGGACGAAATGCCGGAAACGGACAGCGATATAGTGATGCAGACCGGGCAGGATTATATGCAGTATGGCATCGAATGGCTGCAACAGACCGTACAAGAGGAGGATCCCGAATTTTATAAACAAGGCGAGATACACAACCCGGCACGTATGCTTCGTGCACTTTCATTTATCCGTTCCACAGGCAAGAGCATAACACAATACAAAACACAAACGAAGAAAGAACGCCCCTTTCATATCATCAAGGTGGGGATGGAATTACCCCGCGAAATGCTCTACAACCGCATCAACCATCGCGTTGATATGATGATGGAACAGGGGTTGTTTGCAGAGGTCGAAAAACTCTATCCATTCCGCCATCTTAAGAACCTGCAAACTGTAGGTTATGCCGAGTTGTTCGATCACCTGGATGGTAAATACTCGCTTCCTGAAGCCATTGACAAAATAAAACAGCATACCCGCAACTATGCCAAAAGGCAAATGACCTGGTTCAAAAAAGATGGTGAAATAACCTGGTTCCGCGCCGATGATAAAGATGTGGTAAATAAGATACTATCCCTATGAGCAGCGTTATCCACGGCAATTCCTCTATTTTTCGTATTTTGCTTCTTTAAGATCCCCTTTGCGCCATAGCGTCTTAGCGGTCAATCATTTTTTTTGTGGTTACCTAAAAATATTATCTATGAAGGCCAGGTCAATATTGATATGCTGCATGTTACTCCTGCCGGCAATAAACCTGTTTGCACAAAAACACCACAACTCCCATTCGGGTAACAAGACAACCCTTCTTGATGCCGGTGAGGGTAACTACGATATCAAATACCTGAAGTTCAACCTCAATGTTTCCGATACTTCTCTTCATGTAGTAGGCGATGTGTCCACCACTGCGCAGGTTGTAGCAGCGTCTATGAGCAGCTATGTTTTTGAGCTGGATACACTTATGGTCATCGACTCTGCAAAAGTGAATGGCGCATTGTTGCTCACCCCTATTACTCATGTGGGCTTTGCAAGAACCATGACATTGCCAACTACACTGTCCACAGGCACTATGTTCACCGTGGAGATATTCTATCATGGTGTACCCCCCGCTGGCGGCGGCTTCTTTAATGGCATGACACATGCTGTATCGTCCGGCGGAACAAACATGGTATATACCGTAAGCGACCCATGGGTGGCGCTCAACTGGTGGCCTACCAAACAATCTGTTGATGATAAGATAGACTCTGTAGATATGTTTGTTACCGTGCCCGCACATGTTTCCGATGGCAGCAACGGCGTGTTGGTAAATATAGATTCTACTACCACTCCCGGATACTGGACATATCATTGGCAAACTCATTACCCGATCGATTACTACCTTATATCCATAGCCGTGGCACGTTATACACAGGAAAAATATTACCATCATTTTGCCGGCAGCCCCGACTCTATGCTTATCAATAATTTCTTTATCGACACAACCACATTTTACCCTGCATCCAAAGCTAACTTTGACAGTCTTGGCGTCATGATCGACTATTTCTCGTCGCTCTATGGCAGGTACCCTTTCTGGCGGGAAAAATATGGCGTATGTTACACCACCCTACCCGGTGGCATGGAGCACCAGACCATGACAACTATAGGCGTCCCATATACTTATGTAATCGCGCATGAACTGACACACCAATGGTTTGGCGACGCTGTGTCTTATGCGAACTGGCACGAAGTATGGCTGAGCGAAGCATTTGCCACATTCGATGAGCAGCTCTATTACACCCATTTCTGGAGCGCGGCAGCAGGCCTTGCACACCGCCAGAGTTTACTGAACAGTGCCCTAAGCCGACCATGCGGCATGGTATACATCAATGACACTACTACCAGCGACAGTCTCTTTGACCAGGCCACAGTATACAACAAAGGGCAGGGCGTAGTAACCATGCTTCGCTACCTGGCGCCAAGTGACAGCATATTTTTCGACGTGCTGAAAACCTACCAGCAAACGTACGCTTACGGCAATGCAAATACCGCTGACCTCAAGGCCATAGCTGAAGCGGAATATGGCGTGAGCCTCGATACCTTCTTTAACCAATGGATATATGGCCGTGGTTATCCTATTTACAAAGTAAGCTGGAACCAAGTAGGCTCAAACGTTATCGTAAAACTGATACAGACACAATCTTGCCCGTCCTATACCACACATTTCAGCACGCCGGTGGAACTGAAACTACATTCAGCAACAGCAGATACTTTCGTCAAGGTTTACAATAGTATCGACACACAGGTATACACATTCAGTTGGTCACCAACAATGACCAGCGTGGTGCTTAACCCCGACGCATGGACCATCTGTAAGCAAAATGGTGCTATTGTAAAAGACACAACAATGCTTGGCGTCGGCAGCATACAGAAGTACGACATAAAAATATTCCCGAACCCTTCTAAAAATTACTGGCAGATAGAACAATTACCGGAAGATACCGGCCTGGTACTTACTGATATGAACGGTCGTATACTATGGCAGGGAAACAGCGGCAAAGGCGATGCAATGATCCCCGGATCAAAATTGCCAACAGGCGATTACTTACTGAAACTCACAGGCAATAATAACTCAGAGAGCATAAAGCTGGTACACTGGTAATTTCAATCTATCTTTTCGAATTTTATATCAAATGATGTGCTCCGTAGAGACGCAAAATTTTGCGTCTCTACACAATAAAAATAAACAATTTGATTCCGGCTTATTATAAAGGGTATACTGCTTTCATCATTACCTCTGTAAAGGTATCCCAGCTATATTTCTTCTTTTCGTTGAGGATATTTTCGTGCAGGCCGGGGATAGAATCAGGCTCATAAAATTTCAGTATGGCATCTGCTATCGCTGTGGGATTAGGCTCTGCTACAAACCCTACCTTACCATCGGGCACAACTTCTGCGAGGCCACCTACATTGGTCACTACCATTGGTTTTTCAAAATGAAAAGCTATCTGTGTAATACCGCTCTGCGTGGCATGCTTGTATGGCTGCACCACCAGGTCGGCCGCGCTGAAGTAATAACGCACCTCGCTATTGGGTATGAAGTCTGTTTTTAAATGCACCCTGCTTTGCAGCTTTTGCTCTTCAATGATCTTATTATTGGCTATTTCCACTTCTTTATTATAGTACTCCCCCGCAGCTATAAGCTCTATACCCGCCTGCCTGATGCGCTCATCAGCCATGGCTCCCAGCAGCCAGTCCAGCCCCTTATACTCACGGATAAAACCGAAGAATAGAATATATTTTTTATTGGGGTCAAGATGCAACTTTTCGCAGGCAGCCTGCTTGCTTACTGCTTCATTATAGCTGTCATAAATGGGGTGCGGGGTGAAGAAAGATGGCTTATCTGTGAATGTCTTCACATCTTTAAGCACATCCTTGCTCATGGTAACAAAGGCATCCACCGCTTTAATAAAATACTTGGTGAACGGCTTATCGCCCGGCCTTTTCTCGTGGGGTATTATATTGTCCACAATACACACAACACGGGTATGTTTATTCTTCTTTGCATTTCTGAGTATGGTACCAAAGGCAGGCCCCATAAAGGGCAACCAGTATTTCACAATGATGAGGTCATACATTTCCTTGTTCATCTGCCCGCCTACACTCAGCCAGTTAAGCGGGTTCACGGAATTAACAACGGTAAGTATCTTCAACCCGGCAGGTGCAGGCTCATCGGTAAACTGTGTCTTCCCGGGAAATAAAAACGAAGGGTATTGTAATGAGAATGAGTAGGTAACCACTTCATGTCCCTGTTGTTGTAACTGGTATGCAAGCCGCTCGTTAAAAGCCGCCAGTCCGCCGCGCAACGGGTGCGCACTGCCCAGTATCGCTATCTTCATTTGAAAATAGTTTTAAAGTGCTCCTGCGCGGTCTCATAATCTGTAGGTATGCCGATGTCTATGAAATAGTCT